>JALYWZ010001128.1 GCA_030852505.1 Myxococcota bacterium
CCCGCCATTTTCTCCGGGCTCGGGCGCGCCACCCGTGGGAGTGTCGCTACCGGGCTCGCCGCCGATCGGGAGTGTGCCGCTGCCGCCGTTGCCAGCGTTGCCGCCGTTGCCGCCGCTCGGCCCGGCGCCAGCCAGGTTGCTGCGACCGCCCGTCGTGGTGGCGCTGCGACCGCCGCTCGGAACGTCCGGTGGATCCGCGTCGACGCAGACCTCGGACGAGCACGAGACCCCGTCGTCTTCACTCGAATCGCAGCCGGCCGAAAGCCCATACACCAGCGCACACAGGCCCGCTGCCTTCACACTCCGCCACACCAAGCTCATCGTGAGCGTATGAACTACACGATCAGGCCGGCGACGAGAACAACTCTGCGATCGTCTTCTGCACGCCGCGCGCCTCCTCGGCGGGATCGGCTGCGCTGCGGATCGGGCGTCCAACTACGATGTAATCAGCGCCGTTCTTGAAGGCGGTGGCCACGTCGACCGTGCGCTTCTGATCGTCGCTCGCGCGGTTGTCCACGGGACGAATGCCGGGCGCCACCACCAACAGGCGAGGGCCGAGCTCGGCGCGTAGCCGCGGCGCTTCCAGCCCCGACGAGATCACGCCACTGCAGCCGAGCTCGAGCGCGCGCCGCGCTCGCGACAACACCAGCTCCTCCACGTCGCACTGGAAGCCGAGCGACTGAATGTCGCCCCGGTCGAGGCTGGTCAGCGCCGTCACGGCCAGGATCTCGATCTTGCCGCGCTGCTTCACGGCTGCTTGCAGGATCGAGTCGTTGCCGTGCACCGTTGCGAAGTCGACGTCCCGCTTCGCGAGCTGGCGCACCGCCGAACCCACCGTCTCCGGTACGTCGAAGAACTTGAGGTCCACGAACACGCGCTTACCGAGCTTCTTCAGCCGGTCCACGAGCTCGAAGTAGCCGCCCGACATGAACAGCTGCAGCCCGAGCTTGTAGAACTGCACGCTGTCGCCGAGACGCTCGACGAGCGCTTCGGCCTCGCTCGCGCCGTCGACGTCGAGCGCGACGATCAACCGCTCGGCGGGCGGGATCGGTTTCTGGGACAACAGGTTCGCGGCCGGACGCACGGGGTCGGACATGCCGCCCCCTTATCAAACCTCGGAGCCGGCGGCAGCCGCCATCGCCAGGGAATCAGGCGTTCTTGGCGTCGGGGTCTTTGGTATCGACCTTGGGGAGCTGTTTTTGGTCGGAAGCTTCGCCCTCGGGCCGGTCGTCGTCGCTCAAACCCCGCTTGAACGACTTGATGCCCTCGCCCAGGCCCTTACCTACACCGGCAAGACGCGCGGGGCCGAAGAGCAGCAAGACCACGACCAGAACGATGATCCAATGAACGGGGCTGAGCGATCCCATGAGACCTCGGGGGGCGTCCGAGACGCCGACGCGAACAGGGGGGAGGATAGCACCGCAGTCCCCGAGATCCACGCTCGAAACCACCCCCGCCGGCCGCCTCGGGCGCAGGGCTGCAAAAAACCGCCCTGGATGTGGGTGACGCCAGACCTAAAGCGTGAATGGCGCGTCGTAGACCGCGTCGGGGGCGTCGAACCGGAGCTCGAAGTTGTAGGTGCGAGGTCCGACTCGAGCCCCAAACCGCACCCGGATCGGCGGGCTCTCTCCGCCCAGATCCTCGAGCACGACTCGCGCGCGGTAAGTGCCGCGCGGCGCCTCGAGCGCGTCGAGGAAGACATTCTCGAGGTTCTTGCCACGGCACTCCTGGTTTCGGCCAGGGCAGTCCCGCTGTTTGACGAGCCCGCTCGAGAGCGGCCGCCCGGCTTCGGCGAGCTCGCCGTTCGGATCGGTGACCCGCAGGTCCACGTCCGCGGCCGGCGCGTCCCAGGCGATCACGAACTGCACGGGCCCGGTGTCGATGCCGCAGCCCTCGTCGATCACACCGTTGCAGTTGTCGTCGCGGGCGTCGAAGCAGAGCTCGACGCCCGTCGGTGTGCAGGCGATCTCGAGCCCGACGCCCTCGGAGACCTTGATGTCCTTCGGCTGGAGGGGCGGCCTGGGTGGGGG
>JALYWZ010001129.1 GCA_030852505.1 Myxococcota bacterium
GCTCGAAGCCGGCTTGCGGGATCTGCCGGTGACGCCGCGCGCGCTCGCGCAGCCGCCGCAGCACCGAGCCCTGATAGCAGAGCCGCACGGGCCCCTCGGCGTCGCCGAGCCGCGTCGCGACCAGACGCGCGATCTGCGGCGTCATGTCCGGCCGCAGCGACACCACCGCGCCGCTCTCGGGCTCCACGAAGCGCACCACGTCGTGCGGATCGAGGCTCGAGAGCCCGCGTTCCATCACCTCCGCGAACTCGAACAGCGGCAGCGTCACGAGCTCGTAGCCGTGGAGCTCGAGAGAGCGGACCAGACGGCGGCCGAGATCCGCATGCCGGAACGCCTCCGGCGGGAGCAGGTCGCGCATGCCGGCGGGCACCGGGTGCGCGAGGCTGCCGCGGCGGTTCGCAGAGACGACGCCGGGATCGGCGGGCGGGAGAGAGGCGCTCTTGGCCAAAGTTCGCCGACCTTAGCAGAGAAAAAGCGCTCTCATGGCGCGTGGCGCAAGACGGCCCGGCCGAGGAAGAACGGGCCCATCTGATCCATGAACTCGGCGGTTTGCCGGGTCTGCCGCATGGCCTGGACCACGTGGGACAGCGGATGCAGGGCCTTCCCCATCAGGCCGATCACGAAGTCGTTGTCGTTGGCGTCGAGCCCGTGGCAGGCCAGGCGGACGTCGTGGGCCAGATCCGCCTCGCCGTAGGCGCGGCCGATCATCCCGTGCTCGCGCATGATGCTGCCCTTTTCCGGCGGATCGAGGCGCTCGAACGGCCCCTTCCGGCGCAGGGGGTACCAGATCGCCCAGGGCCATTCGACGTTGAGCACGGTCTCGCGGGGGCGGCGCAGCAGCCAGTACTCGAGGTCCTGCTCGTAGCCAGTCGAGTAGGTGCGGCCGATCATCGTCAGCTCCGGCCGCGGTTCGAGCTCCGCGAGCGCGCCTTCCCCGACCAGGACCCGGGTCTTGGTGACGAAGTCGAGTGGCTCTTCGCTGAACGTGAGGAGCGCGAGGCCGCGCGGGTGGTTGACGTCCTCGTAGACCACGCCGGCCATGCCGTGTCGCGCGAGCCCCGCGCCGAGCGCCTCGACGGCCGGGCCGCTCTTTCCCGAGCCCGTGCTGAAGGCCAACAGCTGGAAGAACACGCGCCGATCGAGCTGGATGGGCTGGCCGGCAGCGTCGTGACCGCGCTCTCTCACGTCCACGGCCGGGGCCGGGGGGCGTCCGTTCGTCATGGCCCTGAGCCATACTCGGTCTTCCCTGGATCCGCCATGAGCTCTCCCATCCGCGCCGTGATCTTCGACCTCGACGGGACCCTGATCGACTCGCGCGCCGACATCGCTCGCTCGGCGAACCGAGCCCTGTCGACGCTGGGATTCGCGGAGCTGCCGGTCGAGGTCATCTCCGAGTTCGTGGGGGACGGCGCGCCGAGGCTGCTCGAACGCGCGGCGCGCGTTGCGCCCGACGATCCGCGGCTTTCCCGGCTGGTGGCCGCCTTCCTCGACGAGTATGCGGCACACCCCGTGGTGACGACCAGCGTGTTCCCCGGCGCACGCGAGGCGCTCGAAGCGCTCTCGGCGCTGCCGCTCGGTCTGTGCACCAACAAGCCGCGCGTCACGACCGAGCTGGTGCTCCGCGCGCTCGACCTGGAGCGGCATTTCCGCGGCATCGTGGCCGGCGACGATCTGCCGCGCAAGAAGCCGGACCCGTTGCCGATCCTGCACCTCGCGGAAAAGCTCGACGTGCCGGTGAAGAGCGTGCTGGTCGTGGGAGACGGCGCGCAGGACATCGAGGCAGGTCGCGCCGCGGGCGCACGCGCCGTGGGCGTGCGCCACGGGATCCAACCGATCGAGCGCCTGCTCGCCGCGAGCCCCGAGCGCGTCCTCGACTCGCTCGACGAGCTGCCGGCGTACGTCGCTGAGCTCGGCTCGAGCTAGCCGAGCACCACGGAGTGATACGCACGGCTGAGCTCGGCGAAGCGGCCGAGCAGCTCGGCTTTTTCCTCGGAGCTCGCGTGCGGGTGCCGATCCGGGTGCAGCTCCGC
>JALYWZ010001130.1 GCA_030852505.1 Myxococcota bacterium
GCGCTGGGCCGCGGCCGCCGGCTGAGCTTCAGGGGCCGAACGCAGCGCTGCCGCCGAGGCCGAAGCTCGTCGTGCCGCCGGTGCGAAACAGAGCGCCTCCGGTGTTGAACAGCGCGCCCCCGGTCCCGAACCCGTCGCTGCCTCCGGTGGCGAACAACCTGCCGCCGCTGCCGAAGCCGCCGTCGAGACCGCCGAAACCCGAGCTGCCGCCGCGGAACGTGCTCGGGGTAGCCGGCGCGCCGCCCGTGACCGCACCCGTTTCCGGCGGCGCGGTCACCGGCGGTGGCAGCTCGTTCGGAACGACGCACTCGCCGTGGCAATCCACGTCGTCGTCGTCGTCGCCCAGCGTGCAGCCGACCAGAGAGAGTGAGATCAACCAGGCCGCGGCGCGATGCCGAGCCTCGAGCCGTGTCGCGAACATGCCTTCGCCGTCGCAAAGACGATGCCAGGCTGGATCCATCGAAAGAAGCGCTGATGCGCGCCCGGCCGTAGCGGAACAGCGCCGCAACGCGGGTCAAAAGTGTCGCGCCGGCGCGCGGTGTGGCGGGTTAGCCGCTGCTACCGCCGCTGCCGGCTTCTGCGGGAGGCTGATCCGCGCTGCCGGCGCTGGCGGGCTCCCCACCAGCTCCTGGCTCGGAAGTGCCGCCGTCGCTGCTGCCACCGGCTCCTGGCTCGGAACTGCCGCCTTCACCGGCGCTGCCCGTGTCGCTTCCACCGGTGGAGTTACCGCCGCTCCCGCCGGTGCTCGGCGCCTCGCCGGCTGCTCCCGCGGAGTCCGAACCACCGCCACCACCACCGCTGCCACCGCCGCCGCCGCCACCGGTTCCACCGGCTGGCGGAGGCTCCTCGGGTTCGGGGCCCGGCCCGCGGAAGTCGAGGAACACCGTAGAAACGCCCTCTTCCTCGATGGGGGTCGGGGTCGAGCGCACCGAAATCGTGTAGCGCTCGTCGTCGGCGTCGGCCGCGTCGCTCGCGTCGCTGCCCGAAACGAACTCGTAGCCGTCGATCGACTTGGGCACCGACTTGCCCTCGACGGTCTCGCTGATTTTGTAGGCGCCGGTGCCTCGAGCCGTGACGATCACCTCGCCCGCGAAGCTCGAGTCGAGCGTCACGCGCTCGAAGAAGCGATCCTTGATGCCGGGCCCCATCAATGGCTCGCCCTTCTCGTTGAAGAGCCGCTCGCCGCTCGCGTCGAACTGCTCGACGTCGCCGCCGATTTGCGGCTCGATCGACAGCTGCTTCACGTTGCGGCCCTTGGCGATCTCGACCTGGATGGGCTCCCACAGGTCCGCCTGTCGATTCAATTCCGAGGCGCTGAGGTTCACGTTGATGGAGAGGACGGTGTCCTCTTCGGAACACGCGGGCAGCGCGAACAACAAAGCCAAAGCTACGCCAGTCGTTCCCCTGAGCTTCATGGCGCGGGATGGTAGAGGGGTTCGGATCTCCAGATCAACTACGCTGATGGTGCGGCGGATCCGGCCCGGATTCGGCCTTATCGATGCTGAACCGCGTCAAAATTTGCCGTTCTCACCGATATTTTCCCGGCAGCTTGTGGTGCGTAGCGCCGTTCCCGCCTGATCGTCCGGTGCGCGCGCTGGTTCTCCGCGAGGAGTTGCAATCTCGACACAGGGGGGCGGTCGCGGGCAGCGAAATGCACGAATGAAATTTTTCTGAACAGTGATCGCTCACTTTCAGTGTAGCAATAGGGCCCTCTGCAGGCGGGAGAGTCTGCGCATGAGGAGTGCCCCAATGATTTCCGCGTCTCGTCTCGGAACGTTCGTCCTCAAAACCATCCTGACGCTCGGTGCAGGTTGGTTGCTTCGACCCGGTGAGCTTCGTGCTGAAGAGCAGCCCACTGCGCCGCGCCCCCAAGCGGGATCGCAAGCAGCAACGGCTTCTCCGAAGCCTGCAGCGAAGCGCACTGCTGCCGCCAAGCGTCGCGCGGCGAAACGTCAGCGCGCTAGTGCGTCACCGCTGCGCGCCGATCTCGCGCAGGCTCCCAAGCAGGTCGCGCAAGCGGCTCCGGCG
>JALYWZ010000367.1 GCA_030852505.1 Myxococcota bacterium
GGCAACGGCAACGGCAACGGCACCGGTCGAGCCCTCCGACGACACGCGCTCGTCGGCCATGCGCGCGCTGGAGAAGGCCCTGTCCGGGCGGCGGCTCGCCGCGAGCGCCTCGCTCAGCCAGCAGCGCCTGCGCGAAGAGCTCACGAAAATCGAAGAGATGCTTGCGACCGGGCGCCGCGACGAGGCGATCGGCGACCTCGTCTATTTGGTCGAGTCGCCGCGCTTCGAGGCGTTCGCCACCACCGACGAGGGGCGTGTCGCGGTCTACCTGCTCGGCGACGCGCTCGGCCGCGCCGGCGCCTACGAACCGGCGCGCGGCTACCTGACTCGGTTGCTCGCTGCTTCCCCGAACGACGGGACGTACCGGCGCGCCGTGGCAAGCCTCGCGGATCTGGCGCTCGAGAGCGATCGCCCCGAGGACTTCTTGCCCGCGCTCGACAAGGTGCCGGCTTCGGCGCCCGAAGAGGTTCGTGGCGACGTCAGCTACGTGCGCGGCCGGCTCGCCGAGCGCGCAGGAGATCCCCAAAAGGCACTGGCCGCGTACGCCGCCGTGGGAGAGCGCTCGCGGTTCTGGGCACAGGCCACGTACCTCGCTGGCGTGCTCGAGGTAGACCAGAAGCACTACGAGCGCGGAGAAGAGCTGTTCTGTCGCGTCGCCGACCCGAAGCGCACCCCGCGCAAGGCGGCGCTCTTCGGAGGCAACGATTTCTTCCGCATCCGGGATCTGTCGCGTTTGGGCCTCGGGCGGCTGGCACACGAACAATACCGCTTCGACGACGCGCGCTATTACTACTACCTGGTCCCGAACGACTCGGAGCGGCTGCCGGAGGCGCTCTACGAGACCGCGACCACTCGCTACGAGGCCAAGGACTACGACGGCGCGCGCGAGGCGCTCGATCAGCTTTCACGGCTCAAGGTTTCCCATCCGTACGAGGACGAGGCGATCATCCTCGATGCCTACCTCGATCTCGCCGTGTGCCGTTTCCCGAGCGCCGATCAGAAGCTCATCCAGTTCCTGAAACGCTACGAACCAGCACGCAATGCCGCGCGGCGCTTGCTGCGCGATCCGGCGGCCATGCGCCGGCTGGTGGACGCGGTGCGCACGGGAGCCGATCCGGCGGGCGCGGGTCTCGGCATTTCGGACAGCAGCTCGCGCGCGCTCGGCGCGATCCTGCGGGTCGACGCCGGGTATCGGGGCGCCGCGCGCCGCGTGGCCGAGCTCGACCACCAGCTGAGCGGCCTCCGCTTCTCGATGCAGGAGCTCGACGAGGTCGGCAGGCGCATGGCGCTCCCCAACGAGACCCGCCCGCAAGCCGTCTCGGCGCTGGGCGACACGTCGCGCGCCAAGCTCTCGAGGATCGAGACGCAGCTGGTCGAGCTCAAGCGCCTGATCCGCGACGCGGAACGCGGCGGCGTGAAGGGCGACCTCGACGGCCTCCGGCGAGAGCTCGAAGCGCTCGAGCTCCGCGCGCGCAACCTGTCGCGCGACGTCCCGCGCTGGGAAGGCACGCTCTCGGGCAAGGGCGAGCTCGAGGCGCTGATCCAGAAAGATCGCGAGCGCGCGACGGAGCTCCATTCCGCCGCCCAGGCGCTCCGAAACGGCGTGATCGACCGGCAGCTCGCGCTGGCCAAGGACGCGTTCGTGCGCCTCGATCGGCGGCTGACCCGGCTCTTGAACCGCGCCCGGCTCGGCCGCGTCGAGACCGTGCTCGGACGCAAGAAGGCGCTCGAGATCGAGGTCGATGCGCTGTCGCAAGGTCTGCTCCCGCAAACCATCGTCGACTCGCTGCGCGCCGAGCGTTACCTCGGCGACGACGAGGAGTACTGGCCCTTCGAAGGCGAGGACTGGGCGGACGAGTACGTGGGCGGCGAGGGCCTGAGATAGCGCTCGCTCAAAGAGCCAGCGACCGCGTCGCGGCTACCGCCCGCAGTGCTCGGAGGTCGAAGGGCTTCTCGAGCCGACCGTTCGGAACGCGCGCCAGGAACTCCTGCCCTTCGCGGGTGAAGGCGCCGCCGGTCATGAAGATCATGCGCTCGGCGGTCTCGGCAGATTCGGCTTCGATGGCCCGATACAGCTCCATCCCGCTCATGCCGGGCATGGCGAGGTCGCACAGGATCAAATCGAACTGGTGATGACTCAGGCGCTCGAGCGCGCCGGCTCCGCTGTTCGCAACCTGCACGGTGTGCGCGGACAGAACGCGGCTCAACATCCTCGTCACGATCGGATCGTCGTCGATTATCAGGATCTGCAGCGACGCGTGCCGCGGCGTTTCGGACAGCGGGCCCACTATCGGACGATAGTACCAGGTTCCCGCTAGCAGATCGCGCACGCCGCGGCTTTTCTCTGCGCCGCGCATGTCGTTTCAACGTGGTGGGTGTTGGCTTGGCGCGCGCGGTGAGACGGCAGGACACAATGTGGGCGCGCGTCTCCCGCAAGGTTCCATGATCAGGCGGCCCACGTTGGGCATTGGATGTAGCAGCGAGCGACAGTATTCTTCCCCAGCACATGCGTTCGGTTCGGCGTGTAGGGCGGCTCGGCCGGTTCGGCCTGGGGCTGTCGTGTCTGCTCGCTTCGGGGCTCGGGGACCCACTGTCGTCGTTCGCTGCCGAGGGAGCCGCGCCCGCGAGGGCGACTGCGACGGCCGATGAAACGCCCAAAATCAAGGCCCGTGCCGAGCGGCAAATCGGCAAGCAAGAGCGGCCGACAATCAAGAAGCGCGCCGAGGCCCGCAAGAAGGACGCCCGCGCGCGCCGGGTGAGCTTGCAGATCCCGGAGCGCCTGCGCGCGGCGTTGGCGCAGAAGATCGAGCGCCGGATCAGCCGCAACATCGAGGAAGGCAAGCGGCTGCGACGCGAGGCCCACGCGTTGCTGGAAAAGCTGATCCGCGAATCTCCGGCGGACGCGCCCGAGATGCCGGAGGCGCTGCTGCGCATCGGCGAGCTCGAGTGGGAAGAGGCGCGGGACAGGTTCATCACCGCCTTCGAAAAATGGGAGAAGACGCCGGCCGATCTGCGGGACGACGCCCCCTTGCCCGACTACTCGGTGCCTCGCGCTCGGTTCGCGAAGGTGCTGAAGCAGCACAAGACCTTCAAGGATTACGACCTCGCCCTGTACGTGGACGGCTTCCTCGCGACCGAAGAGGGCAAGTTCGACGAGGCGCTGGTGCGCTTCGACAAGATCATCGAGTGGTTCCCGGAGAGCCGCTTCGTCCCCGACGCGCACATGGCGCGCGCCGAGCACGAGTTCACGAAGGACGCGCCGAGCTACCAGACCGCGTACGACGAGTACGAGGCCGTCCTCAAGTACGAGAAGAGCGAGCTCTACGACCTGGCGCTGTTCAAGAGCGCCTGGACGCTTTGGCGCCTGGGCAAACCGGAGGAGGCCGCGCGCCGCTTCCTTTCGGTGTTCAAGGCCACGCAGGACTCGGATCGGGCCAAGAGCAAGAAGAAGAAGGACGAGCTCGACGAGCTCCAGAACGAAGCGCTCAAGAACCTGGTCGCGGTCTTCGTCGAGGACGAGAAGAACCGCGCCGAAGACATGCACCGGTTCCTCGTCAAGGCTGGCGGGGAGAAGTTCGCGGGGCAGATCGTGCGCACGCTGGCCGAGGCGTTCTACGATCAGTCGCACTACGAGCGCGGGATCGAGGCTTACCGGTTGCTCTTGCGGCTCGAACCAACCAGCCCCGACGCCTACGAATACGCGCTGAAGATCGCGCAAGCTCACTCCACGCTCGAAGCCTGGAAAGAGCTCGAGAAGGACTACCAGTGGATCTTGCGCGATTACACCGCGCCGACGGCCGGCGAGAAAAAGCAGAGGGCGTCGGCCTGGGCTCAGGTGCAGACCCCGCAGAAGCTCGCCGAGGCCGAGAAGGCGATCGAAGCGCAGCTGCGACAGGACGCGGTGGGCCTGCACGCCAAGGCCCAGGCCGACAAGAACAGCAGGGCCGAGTTCGAGGGCGCCGAGGCGCTGTACACCGTGTATCTGAGCCGCTTCGGCAAGACGAAGCAGGCCTACGAAGTCTACTTCAACCTCGGCGAGATCCACTTCTACCGGCTCGAGAACGCGACCGAGGCCGCAGATGCGTATCTCGCCGCCGTCCGGCTGAACCCGAGCGGTGAGCTGTCACGAACCGCGCTCTACAACGCGCTCGCGGCGCTCGAGGTCGCGCGCGCCGCGGAGTTCGAGGCCACGCGCAAGGCCGGCAAGAAGCAAGAAGAGACGGAGCTCGACAAGAAGCTCACGGAAGCCATGGAGCTCTACGTTCGGAGCTATCCGAACGACAAGGAGATCCCCGAGCTCCTGTTCCGGCAGGGCAAGCTCTACTACGACTACCAGGTCTTCGACGTGGCGGTCCGGCAGTGGGGCCTCCTGCTCGAGAAGTACCCGACCGATCAGCACGCGGCGACCGCGGGAGAGCTCGTGCTCGACTCCTTCAACAAGAGCCGCGACTACGCCAACATCGAGACCTGGGCGCGGCGGCTGAAGTCGGCGCCGGCTTTCCAGACGCCCGCGCAGCAGACGCGGCTGAACGGGCTGATCGTCGCCGCCGTGTTCAAGCAGGGCGAACAGCTCAGCGCCGAGGGCAAGCACGACGAGGCTGCCAGGGCATATTTGCGCGCCGCTCGCGAGTTTCCGCGAGAGGAGCGCGCGGCTCAGGCGGCCGTCAACGCCGCGGTCGAGGCCAAGCGCGCGGGCGACCTCGCGGCCCTGGGCGTCGCGGCCAAGCTGTTGATGACCGAGCACAAGGCGCGGCCCGAGGCGGCGCAGGGCCTCTGGATCGCAGCTCAGACGCACCAGGAGGTCGGACTGTTCGCGGAGGCCGCCGCCTACGACGCGCAGATCGTCGACCACTTCCCGCGCTCCGAGCACCACAAGGACGCCGCACTGAACGCGGTGTTGCTCCGCACCACGATCGGCGACCACAAGGGAGCGATCGAGAGCGGCGAGAAATTCAAGAAGTACTACCCGAAGGACGACTCGGCCGACGAGGTCACGTTCTTGATGGGGAAGGCCCACGAGAAGGCGGGCAAGAAGCGCGAAGCCGCGACGCTGTACGACCGCTACGCAAAGAGCGCCAAGTCCGCGAGCAGCCAGATCGAAGCCCTGGTGCGGCTCGCTGCCGTCAGCGAAGACGAGCGCACGCGGGCGTCGGCGCTCGACCGCGCGGTCCACACCTACGGTCAGCGCAAGCAAACCCTCGACCAGCGGGGCAAGTACTACGCTGCCAAGGCCCGCTACATGCAGGGCGAGGCCTATCTCCAGCGCTTCGACGCGGTGAAGATCGAGGGCAACGTCAAGCAGCTCAAGGATCGGCTGAAGCAGAAGAGCGAGCTGCTGAAGAAGGCCGCCGAAGCGTTCCTCTCCACGGCCGAGATGGGCGTCGCCGAGTGGACTACCGCCGCGCTCTATCAGATCGGCGCGACCTACGAGAGCTTCTCCAAGGCGCTCTTGAACTCGCCGCCGCCGCCGAGCCTCGGCGAAGAGGAGAAGGAGATTTACCGGCAGTCGATCGAGGAGTTCGTGATCCCCATCGAAGAGCGCAGCCTCGAAGCATACGAGAGCGGCTGGCAAAAGGCGCTTGAGCTCGGCATCTTCAACGCC
>JALYWZ010000368.1 GCA_030852505.1 Myxococcota bacterium
CCTGCACGAGCTCCGCACCGCGTGCCGCCACGGCCACACCGAGCTCGAGCTCGAGCCCGTTCACCGCCGCGCCCGCGCTCCCGATCCGCGCGGTGTCGCTCAACACGCGCACCGCCTGCGCCGTTTCGGAGTCCGGTGTCGCGTATTGCTGGGGAGACAACGCGCATGCCAACGCGGTCCCTGGCGCGCCGAGCGTCGTGCGGAGCCCGCTGCGCGTCGCGCTGCCCGAACCCGTGCGGCAGATCGCCGTCGGCATGGGGCATAGCTGTGCGCTCACCGAGAACGGCGGCGTCTACTGCTGGGGCGTCATTCACTTTCGTCCCACCACGCCTGCTGCGGCGATCGCTCGCAGCCCTGAGCGCGTTCCGGGCCTGCCGAGCGCACGGGCGATCGCAGTCGGCGATCATCACGCGTGCGCGGTGCTGCTCGATGGCCGCGTCGCTTGCTGGGGTAACAACCATTCCGGGCAACTCGGCCTCGGCGCGACGCGCCTGTTCCACCCCGCCGAGCGTCCGCTGCTCGCCGCGCCGACCGCTCCGCCCGAGCACCAACCGACTCCTGCGTTCGTACCAGGCGTCCAGGGCGCGCTCGCGGTCGCGGCCGGTCAGTCCGCGACTTGTGCGTTGGTCGGGGGAGGCTCGCTCGCCTGCTGGGGCCAGGGGTTCGCGTGCGAGGCGCCCGTGCTGTTGCCTGAGCTCGGCACCAACAACCGCGCGCTGGGCGCTGGCCACGGAGCCTTCTGCTGGCTCGGCGCACACGGCGTGCCCTACGACGCTCCAGCGCTCGACACGCGCTCCGAGCGCGACCCCACTTGCCATCCCTACGACCACGAGCCGCGCGCCACTCGCCGTGCTGCTGGACCAGCGCGCGCCGTCGCGTGCACCGACGACATCCACTGTCCCGATTGTCTCTCCTGCGCGGTGACGGCCGAGGGCGCGCTGGACTGCTGGCAACCGCGGGATGCCCGCCCGGGCGCGATCGATCGCGTCCTCGAGTTGGCGGCGGAGGCGCGTCACGTCGCGTCGGTGGCCGTCGAGCGCTCGACGATTTGTGTCGTCACCGATCGAAAGCGCCTGCTGTGTTGGGGCTCGAACTTGCGCGGAACACTGGGCCGCGACTCGAGCGCTGAGCTCGAGACGACGCCGGCAGAGCCGGTGTGGCCCGAGTGAGCGATAGGCTGCACGGAAAATTCTCGGTGCTCCGTTCAATGGGCGTCTCGCCCCCCAGGCCACGCCCCACGAACGCGCGGCAATCGTCTTGACGATGCTCGGCCGCTCGGCACGCGCGTCGTGGCGTACACCTGCGGAGTGAGCGCAGAGCCGGCGCAACCTGGCGGTGATCGTGGTTGATGTGCGAGTGCGCGACCGCAAAGCACTGCTACTCTGCGTCTTCGGCGTTCGACGAGCGCTCTTGGCTTTTCGTTGGAACCGCTCGGCGAGTTGGTTCACTCACTGATCACCTCGCACGAGTCTCGAGTCAGAAAGGCTACCCGGATGGTTCGAACGCACAGCCTCCACCGCGCGCCCCGGAGCTGGTCTTCAATGTGGCTCTTCGTCGCCGCGCTCGGTTGTCAGGGCACGGTCGACTCCGACGGAGTCCCTCCGGCTGAGTACGCCGGAGACCCCGGAACCCCGCCGGATCCAGGCAACCCCGGAAACCCGGGCCCGGGCACGGGCAGCGACCCGGGCACGACGCCCCCGGGCGGTGATCCGACGCCCGGCACTCCGGCGAGCTGCGCGACGCCGAACCCCGGCACGGCGCCGCTGCGACGGCTCAGCAACGCCGAATACAAGAACACGTTGAGCGACCTGTTCACCGGTGTCGACGGCGTGAACGCCGACATCGATGCGGCGGTGAAGGAGCTGCCGCCGGAAGCGGAGTCGCTCGGCTTCCGCAACAGCGCGGAGTTCTTGACCGTGCAGTCGCTGGTCGCGCAGAAGTACATGGACGCGGCCGAGCGCATCGCCGCGCGCGCCGCCAAGAGCGATGGTCTCGTGCCGTGCCAGCCGGAGGCCGGCAACGAGCTGACGTGCGGCAAGCAATTCATCGCCGCGTTCGGCGCCAAAGCGTACCGGCATCCGCTGACTCCCGAACAATCGGCTCGGCTCGAGACGACTTTTCAGAAGGGCCTGACCGACTACGGCTTCGAGGCCGCCGTGGAGTGGGTGGTCTACGCCGTGCTCCAGTCTCCGGAGTTTTTGTACCGAGTCGAAGCGGGCAAGGCAGGCGGCGCGGCGGGTGTGACCCAGCCGACGCCGAACGAGCTCGCCGTGCGGCTCTCGTACCTGTTCTGGCAATCGACCCCCGATCAGGCGCTGCTCGACGCGGCTTCCTCGGGCGGGCTGGACAGCAAGGAGCTCGTCGCGGCCAAGGCTCGGGAGATGCTCGCAGACCCGCGCTCGGCGCGGCTGTTCCAGTACTTCGCCGAGTGGCTCGATCTCGATCGCCTCGAAGAGTTCTCGCGCGATCCCAAGATCTTCGAGGATCTGCCTGCCGAGCTCCCGAGCTGGTTTCAGAGCGAGTCGCGAACCTTCGTGAATCAGCTGATGGCGAACGGCGGCGACTTCCACGAGCTCTTCACGGCGCCCTACACCTTCGCGAACCGCGGGCTGGCCGAGCACTATGGGCTCGAGCCCGGCGCGGGTGACGGCTTCGTCCGCGTCTCCGCGCCCACGCGCTCCGGCATCTTGACCCAGGCGTTTTTGTCGACGCACGACAAGGCGAACCGCACGTCGATCGTGCGACGCGGCCTGAAGGTGCGCACCGATCTGCTGTGCAACAACGTGCCCGCGCCGCCGAACGACGTCGCGCTCGACCTCGAGGGGCTCGGTGAGGGCCTGTCACAGAAACAGAAGCTCGAACGGCACCGTGCAGAGGCGACCTGCGCCGGCTGCCACACGCTGATGGATCCGATCGGCGTGGTGTTCGAGAACTTCGACGCGGTCGGCCGCGAGCGCACCGTGGACGAATCCGGTCAGGCGATCGTGACCGCGACCACGCTCACCTCCACGCGCGACATGGACGGCCCGATCGCCGACGTCCGCGAGCTGGGCGAGAAGCTCGCGGCCAGCGCCGAAGCCCGCGAATGCTACGTGACCCAGACGTTCCGCTTCTTCTTCGGTCGTGAGGTGGAGCCGGCCGACGCCTGCACGATCCAGCATTTGCGCACGAAATTCGCCGAAAACCCCAAGATCTCGGAGCTACTCGTGGAGCTCACGCAAACAGATGCCTTCCTCTACCGCCCGGTGATCGAGGTGCAGCCGTGAACCGACTCTCACGACGAGCGATGTTGCGCGGCGCCGGGGGTGTCGCGCTCGGGTTGCCGCTGCTCGACGCGATGCAGCCGCGCGCCGCCCGCGCCCAAGCGAGCTCCGCGCCGCGCCGGATCCTGTTCGTGTTCCAGGCCAACGGCGATCAAACCAAGCAGCGCTTCACCTCGTCCGGCGAAACCGACTTCGTGCTCGGCGAGTTCCTGTCTCCACTCGAGCCTTACCGCAAAGAGCTCCTGTTTCTGAACCGGCTGAACAAGCGCTTCTACGAGCTGCCGGAGGACGCGCGCTCCGACAATCACCAGCAGGGCGGGAGCTCGCTCGCGCCGTTCACGAGCGGCGAGGGCTCGTTCCCGATCGGCGGGACGGAAGACCAGACCATCGGCTACGTCGAGGGCCCGAGCGCGGACTACGCCATCGGCGAGCGCGTGATCCAGGCCGATCCGAGCGTCGCGCACCGCCACCTCGTGTACCGCGTGGGCGACAAGTCGAACAACATCTGGAACCTGCACAGCCACGCCGGACCGATCGGCGAGCAGAACCCGGTGCCGCCCGAGACCGACCCGTTCGCGGCCTACGCGCGCCTGTTCGGCAGCAACGATCCGGCCGCGCAACAAGCCGTGCAGCGCCAGCTCGACAAGAAGCGCTCCGCGCTCGACCTCGTGCTCGGCGAGCTCGGCAGCCTCGAGAAGCGCGTCGGCGCCGCAGACAAGCGCAAGCTCGAGCAACACACCCAGGCCTTGCGCGACATCGAGCGCACGCTCACCGGCTCGGCCACGGGCTGCGGCACGCTCGACCTCGGTGCTAAGCTCGAGGTGTACAAGGACGACAACCACGCCGCCGTCGGTCAGCTATTCTTCGAGATCTCGGCGCTGGCATTCGCCTGCGATCAAACGCGCTCGATTCAGTTCAACTGGAGTGGCAACACCAGCAACCGCGTTTACCGCAACCTCGACCTCAGCGAGGGTCACCACGACATCTCGCACGACAGCTCGGAAGAGTCGTTCGCCACGATACGGCGTATCCACAAGCACCTCTGGACCGAGAACACCAAGCTCTACGATCTGCTCAAGGCCACGCCCGACGGGGACGGCACGCTCTGGGACCACACGCTGATCGTGCACTGGAACGAGCTCGCCCAAGGCGACAGTCACTCGATCGAGGACTCCCTGGTCGTGCTAGCCGGCGGCGCGCACGGCTACTTCACGCAGGGGCGGCTGATCGACTACCAGAACAAAACCTCGTTCAGCGACATGCTCGTCAGCTGCTTCCACTACATGGGCTTCGACGACGTCACCGAGTTCGGCGACGCCCGGCTCCGGCTCAAAGGCGCGATCACGGGCATCACGGCCTAGCGGCCCGAAAAATCCCGCAAACTTCGTTAAATCCCGGTGCTTACAGCGGGCGGCGGACAGGCTAGCCTGTCGGGGTCGTGAAGAAAGCTTCTGCCTCGAAGGGACGGGTCCAGGGGAAGGCCAAAGCCAAGAGGAGCGCGAAGACCAAGGCGCGACCGAAGGCGAGAACCAAGCTGGCGGCGAAGGCGAAGGCCAAGCCCAAAGTGGCGGCGAAGGCGAAGAAGAAGGCTACCCCCAAGCCCAAAGCCAAGAGTGCGCCGAAGCGCAGCCTGAAGACGAGCGCGCGCGTCGCGAAGAAGAAGGCGTCCGTCAAGACGCGGGCTCCGGCCAAGACGCGGGCGCGCAAGGACCGTGACGCGCCGCCCGAGAGCACCGAGAAGCCGACGCCGGTGAGCAACGGCGCGGCGCACCCGATCGACGTCGCGGCGACGGCTTACGACACGGATGTATTGACCGTGCTGGTCCGCGAAGCCGAGACGGACGATCGGCGCGAGGCCGAGGAGAAGATCAGGAAACACCTCGCGGAGCGCAAGCTGGGCGAGTTCGACCCCGGGCGCATCAACCAGCTGCGCGCCCTCAAGGCCGCGGTCGTGGACGAAATCCGGCGCGCCACGGACTCATCGTATTTCGTCGGCTCTCACGGCCTTTACGCGAACCCCGAAGACTTCGATCACAAGCGACTCGCGCAGGATTTTGCCGAGCGCTTCCCGTCGATTTCTCACGAGGCCATCGTCGGGTTCATCCCGTTCGCGATTTATTGTTACTACCTCAGGTGAACGCGAGCGGCGCGCTGGACGCGGCGCTGCGTGCGCACGGTCGCGAGGCGGTCTCTCCGACTGCGCGCCTGCATCTGCTCTCCAAGCGCTCCGACGGCGAGTGCGTGATCGCGTACGTGGACGTCGCGGGCACGCGCGTCGTGGACGGCAGCCCCGTCGGGCCCGACCGCGATGCCGCGCGCGAGCGGCTGTTCGCGAGCGA
>JALYWZ010001131.1 GCA_030852505.1 Myxococcota bacterium
CCCCGCGCCTCCGCCGGCCTTGCCTCCGAGCCCCGCTCCGCCGGTGCTTGCCGCGCCGCCCATGCCGGCCGCGGACACACCACCCGTGCTCGAGGACCCACCCGTAAACGAGCCGCCGAAGCTGCTTCCGCCAGAAACCTGAGCGCCTCCACCCGTATTTCCGAGCGCTCCGCCCGTGACGCCCGTGCCGCCCGTGCTCGCGCCCCCGGTGGCGCTGCTCGCGCCGCCGGTTGTCTGAGAATTTCCACCGCTGGCGGTGGTGTTGGTGTCAGTGGAGCTGGAGCAGGCCGCTCCATGGAGGATCGCCAGCACGCCGGCGCCGCGGAGTGTTCGATTCATCCCGCGATCGGACCTCAGGCCGGCCCCCGTTCCAAGAGGTCGAAACTGTCCTCCGCGCAGGACTCGAAATTTCCTCGGCGCAAGCATCTCGTTCTGGGGGGGCGGATTCGTCCCTTCACCATCGGCGAATCGAACGGCTAAGGAGACCTTTGGTCAGCCGAAGCCGATCGCCACAGGTGGCAGTGACGCGAGTCCCGCCGATCCGTCGACGGGAGAACTCATCGCAGCCGCACGCCGGAGCCGTTTTTTGAACCAGATCCGGCTCTCCCGAGCGACTGCGAGACATGACCAGAGCTGGTAGATGCCGAGCCCTCTCCGCGCGCCACTGACCCTCGTCACGGGACCGGTCCGCAGCGAGCTGCCCGACGCCGAGATCGCCGAGGGCCTGGTCGCCGGCGAAGACTGGGCGATGACCGAGGCTTGGTTTCGCTTCGCGCCGATCGTGATCGGCCTGGCGGAGCGGGTGCTGCGCTCGAAGCCAGACGCGGAAGATCTGGCTCAGGAGGTCTTCGCGAAGCTGCTCGACCAAGCCAAGACGCTCCGCACCCCCGCCAGTCTGCGGAGCTTCGTGTACTCGATGGCCGTTCGGAAGCTGCGCTCTCAGCTCCGCTACCGGCGTGTTCGGGCGTGGTTGTCCTTCGGCAATCCGGAGGCTTTCACCGATGCCCGCCACACGACGCTCGACGTCGAGTCGCGGGACCTGCTGCGCAAGGTGCATCAACTGCTCGAGCGGCTCACCCCGCGGGATCGGCTGGTCTTCGTCCTGCGGCGCGTCGAGTCCATGACCGTCGAAGAAATCGCCGCGGCCCTCGACATCTCGGAGTCGACTGCGAAGCGCTCGCTCGCGCATGCCAATCGACGGTTGTCCCGCTGGATCGAGGCTGATCCGCTGCTCGCGCAAGCGCTGGACGGCAAGCTCGGAGAAGCGTCCGGATGATCGACACAGGTGACGATGCCTCGCCGCGGCTCGGCGCGCTGGCCGAGCTGGTGCGCAACGCCGCGCCTGCCCCGACGTTGGGCGAGCTCGAGCGCGGGCGCCACGAGCTCCGAAGGCGCTCGCGGGAGCTTTCACGAAAGCGCCGCGGGAGTCCCGCGCGCTTGGCAGTGCTCGTGGGTTGCGTCCTGACCCTGCTCGTCGGCGCGGCAGCCCTCTCTCGATGGTCGGGGATTGCCGCGAAAACCGTGACGGTCGAGCGCATCGAGGGCGGCAAGATGCTCGACGGCGGCTACCTCGCAGAGCTCGGCGGCAAGGGCGTCGAGCTCTCCTTCAACGAAGGCAGCCGCTTCACGCTTGCGCCCGGCTCGCGCGGGCGGCTGCGCAGCGTCACCCACGCGGGCGCGCGCTTCGCCCTGGATACCGGCAGCGCGGAGTTCCGCATCACGCCGAGCCGCGATCACGAGTGGTGGGTCGAGGCTGGGCCGTTCGCGGTATCGGTGCGCGGAACGGATTTCAGCGTGGGCTGGGAGCCGACCAGCGAACGCTTCGAGATCCAGTTGCGCCACGGTCGCGTCGCGGTCAGCGGTCCGCTGCTCGGAGACGAGTTGGTGCTGAAGCCCGGCCAGCGCTTGACGGTCAATCTTCCGAAGGGCGAGACCGTGATCACCGAAGGCCCCGCCGCGCGGCTCCCGGAGCAGGCGCCACCGCCTGCCGCCCCCGCGGCCGAGCCCGAGTCGCCGGAGGCCGTGG
>JALYWZ010000369.1 GCA_030852505.1 Myxococcota bacterium
GACGTGAAGCGCCGCGTACGGCTCGAGCGCCGAGCGCGCCGCCTCTCGCTCGAGCTCGGCGGGAGCCGCGACCGCGAACAGCTCGAGCTCACCGAGCTCGGCGAGCGCGCGCGACAGCCGATGGATCCGGATCCTCCCGCCGGTCGTGGCGGGCGCCGGCAAATACGGAGCAAACACCGCGACGCGCAGGCGTTAGCTCCCGCCCCGGCCGTTCGAAGCAAGCAAAATCAGTATTCTCACGGCGATCCTGAGGGTTTCTGGAGCGGCGCGGTCGCGCGGGGCTCCTCATAGCACGCCGCAGGGCCGGTAGTTTCGGACCTGCTCGCGCGTGGTTCGCGCCTTCTCGGGTGGCCGCCCTTGCCGAAGTGGATCGCCCGGAGTTCAATCGCTCGGTGGATTGGACCGCCCTGTCGCGCCTCGGGCTCGGAGCTTTCGTGCTCGGCGCGTGCGCGAGTTCGCCGAAGTGCACCGAGCGGCCGACGCCGCCAGCGCCCTCGCCCCTCCCCGCCCCCACCTCCCCGCCGCGCGAGCAACTGCTCAGCATCCTGAGCCTCAACGATCTGCACGGTCGTGTCGGCGCGCTGCCGGCGTTCGCGGGCTACTTCGAAGCCTTGCGCCGCGCGCGAGGGGATCGCGGCATGGTGCTGGCCGTCGATGCGGGCGACATGTTCCAGGGCACGATCGGCTCGAACTCCAGCGAGGGAGCCGGCGTGGTCCGCGCCTACAACGCGCTCGGCATGACCGTCGCGGCGCTCGGTAACCACGAGTTCGACTACGGCCCGATCGACGGCGCTCCGCCGGTGAACGGCTTGCTCGCCCAGGGCGCGCTGCGAGCTCGCGTCGCCGAAGCCGAGTTCCCGTATCTGGCCGCGAACCTCGTGGCAGCGAACGGCGCATTTCCGGCCTGGGACAACCTGTTCCGCCGCGTGCTGCTGCGCACGCCCGAGCTCACGATCGGCTTCGTCGGCGTGCTCACCCGCGAAACTCCGTCGATCGTGATGCCCGACTACTTCGCTGGGCTCGAGGTCTCGGATCTGGCGACCGCCGTGCGCGAGCAGGCGGCGGCGCTGCGGCGCGAGGGGGCGCACGTCGTGATCGCCATCGCCCACGCCGGGGCCGAGTGCCAGCGCTTCGACGATCCGCGGGACCTCTCGAGCTGCGACGCCGACACCTCGGAGCTGTTTCAGACGATCCGCCGGACCGGTCCGGGCCTCGTCGATGCCTGGATCGGCGGGCACACGCACGCCGGGGCGGCGCACTTCGTGGACGGCGTACCGGTGATCGAGGCCTACTCGCGAGGCAAGGCCTTCGGGCGCGTGGACTTGCGGCTTTCCGGCTCGCCGCCGCGCGTGGTCGAAGCCCGGCCGTTCCCGCCCGAGCCGCTGTGCCCGGACAGCGGTGAGCTCGCGCCGTGCCAGACGCACGAGTACGAGGGGCAAGCGGTGGTCCCCTCGCAGGCGGTGGCGGAGGTGATCGCCCCGGCGCTCGAGGTAGCCCGCCGGGAGCGCGAGCGTTTGCTCGACGTGGAAGTGGTAGAGCGGCTTCCCCCCGAGCACGACGTCGAATCCGCCCTCGGAAACCTGTTCGCGGACCTGATGCTCGAGCATTTTCCGAAGGCCGACTTCGCGATCTCCAACGGCGGCAGTCTGCGGGCCGCTCTGCCCGCGGGGCCGCTCAGCTATGGCGAGCTCTACGAAGCCATGCCGTTCGACAACCGCGTCGTGACCCTGGAGCTGAGCGGCGCGGAGCTGCGCCAGGTGCTCGAGCGCCACCTCTCCGCCGAGGCTCGCGGAATCGTCTCGGTGTCGGGCATCGAGATCGAAGCCCACTGCCAGGAAAACGCGCTGAAGGTGCGGATCTTGCGCCGCGGCAAGCCGATCTCCGACCAGACCAAGCTCACGCTCGTGACGAGCGACTACCTCGCGAGCGGCGGCGATCTCTTGTTCTCGCCGCTCGGTGAGCCCCGCGCACGGATCCAGAACGCCTCGCCGCTGCTGTTGCGCGACGTGCTCGCGCTCGGGCTCAAGAAGCGCCGCAAGGTGAGCGCGAAGGACAGCTTCGATCCCAAGCACCCGCGGATCCGGCTGTCAGCCCCGCGCCCGCTGCGCTGCGGGACCTGAGCCTCTTGCGCGACCCCGTCGCTCGTCACAGCGATATCACGTAGATTGGCGACCGTGCTCGGCCCCCTTTCACGACGAACGGAAATCGAGGAGCGATTGAGCCAGGCCAAGGCGAGCTGGCGGCACGCCCGCGCCGAGCTCTCGCGCATCGAAGCCCGGCTGGGACAGCGCGCCCTCGACGTGGAAGAGCGCATCGCGCGCCGCGCCGCGATGAAACCCTGGCTGCGCACCGCGCTCGGCTGGTTCGGCGCGCTCCCCGACGACACGGACGACCGCCGCTGGCAAGCCGCTCAGACCGAGATCGAGCTCCAGAAGCAGGCTGTCACAGCCGTCGAGCACGAGCTCGATACGCTGCGCGAGCTCGAGAAACAGCACGACGAGTTGCTCGCCGAGCTCGGGGCAAAGCTCGATCGCTCACGTCAGTACGTCGAGCAGCTCGACGCCGCCTATGAGGTCGCCGTCGAAGGCCAGCAGCGCGCGAGCGCCGCCGTGACGCTGTTCGTCGAAGCCGAGGCCTCGACCCTCGAGGAGGGCAAGGGCGACGACGAGGGCGCTCAGTACGGCAAGACCTCCGAGCTCCTGACTCGAGCGGGCGCGCAGCTGGCGGACGCTTCCGCCCAGTTCGCCCTGTGCAACGAGTCAACCCTGGCCGGCGTCCTCGTCGACGTCTCGAGCCGCGCCGCCGCTGCCGGGATGTGGCAACCCGTCTCCGGAAAACACGATCTCGCCACGATCGGCGCGCTCCGCGACGCCACGGGCAGCGCGCTCGACGTCGCCGCGGCATTCCTCCTGCGACTCGGAAACGAAGTCACCCGCGCTCGCTCAGAGCTGAAAACCCTGCGCGAGCAACGGGACCAAAGGCTCCGCGAGCTAAACCTCTGACGGCTTTTGTCGCCAGGGCGCGCCCCGACGTTGCGCGGTTACTCGGCTGGGGGCTGGGTGATTCGCGATTCGTGGAGCTTCTGGGCGAGACCTGCGTCCGTCAGATCGCTGTGGCAGGCGCTCTTGGTGCCGGCGGTGACGCCGACGGCCTTGGCGGTCTTCGATGCCAGGCGGAGCAGCTCTTCGGGCGCGATCACGCCGCGCTTTTCCAAGATCTCTTGCTGCTCCGGCGTCAGCGCGGGCGATTTCAGCGCCGTCGCCCAGTCGTAGCGCGGGTCCTTGCCGCTCGAAAACTCGGCGATTTCTCGGGAAATGCGCACCGCGCACCAGTCGTGGCCGCACATGGCGCAAAAATCGGTATCGACGTCGAGGTCTTCGTCGTGGAAGGCGCGCGCAATGTCCGGGTCGAAGGCGAGCTCGAAGTGCTTTTCCCAGTTCAGGGCCGCGCGCGCCTTGGTGAGCTCGTCGTCCCAGTCGCGCGTGCCGGGGATGCCGAGCGCGACGTCGGCGGCGTGGGCCGCGATGCGGTAGGCGACGCAGCCTTGCTTGACGTCGTCTTTCTTCGGCAGGCCGACGTGCTCCTTCGGCGTGACGTAGCAGAGCATCGACGCTCCGTGAAACGCTGCGGCGGTTGCGCCGATGCAGCTCGTGATGTGGTCGTAACCGGGGAACACGTCGGTCACGAGCGGGCCGAGCACGTAGAACGGCGCGCCGTGGCAGACGCGACGCTCAAGCTTCATGTTGTACTCGATTTGATCGAACGGGACGTGACCGGGTCCCTCGATCATCACCTGGCAGCCCATTTTCCAGGCGCGCTCGGTGAGGGCGCCGAGCGTCTCGAGCTCGCGGAGCTGCGCTTCGTCGGAGGCGTCGGCGAGGCCACCCGGGCGCAGGCCGTCCCCGAGCGAGAACGAGACGTCGTATTCGCGCATGATCGCGCAGATCTCGTCGAACAGCGTGAACATCGGGTTCTCCGCCTTGTGCACGAGCATCCACTTGGCGAGCAGCGATCCGCCGCGGCTGACGATGCCGATCAGCCGCTCTTTGACGAACGGCAGGTGCGCGCGCAGCACACCGGCGTGGATCGTGAAATAATCGACGCCTTGCCGCGCCTGGTGGCGCAGGTTGTCGAGGATCAGCTGCGGCGTGAGCTCCTCGATGCGGCGACCGAGGATCATCGAGTAAATCGGCACCGTGCCGATCGGCACCTTGGAGCTCTTGAGGATGGCTTCGCGGCACTCGTCGATGTTGCCGCCGGTCGACAGGTCCATCACCGTGTCGGCGCCCCAGCGCTCGGCCCAGCGCAGCTTCTCCACCTCTTCGTCGGTGCTCGACGAGACGGGCGAGGCGCCCATGTTGGCGTTCACCTTGGTGCGGCTGGCGCGCCCGATGCACATCGGGTCGAGCGCATACGTGAGGTGCACCTTGTTGGCGGGGATGATCATGCGGCCGGCGGCGACCTCGTCCCGCACTTGCTCGGCCGTGAGGTGCGGCTCGCGCTCGGCGACGCGGCGCATCTCGGGCGTGATCTGCCCGAGCCGCGCGTGCTCGAGCTGCGTGACCGGCACGAAGCCTGCGGGGGCCACCGCGAATTGCCCCTCCCGACGCCAGCCGTCCGGCAAGAAGTCCCAGGCCGTCTTGTCACTCGGCTCGGGCATGCCCGGTGAATCCGGCGACGCGAAGGTGAGCGGCCCTCCGATGTCCGGAGTGCGCGCAAAAGAGCCAGGGTTGGTGCCGTGACCGCTGCGTCGAGCGGAGCGCGGATTCAGGATCGGGAGAACACGGGTCATTCGGGATTCCTCGCTGTCGCCCGAGAGGGGGAGCAGACGGCGAACGACCTCGCACGTCGCTTCCCTACGCCGGTGCAAACCGGATCAGGTTCGGCGGGTGCTTCTCAGCGGTCCGAAACGGACCGCGCCCCGAGCGACAGGCCGGAAGGTAACCCGCAAGCATCGCCAGGGCAAGGGGTTTGGGGCGGAGGGTTGCCCTGTCCGGTAGCCTTCGAGAACCCTCGAGCCGCGACGACGACCCGGCTGGAATTGGACCGTTTGGCACGACGAACTCCCGCGCGCCGCCGGCCGTGAACCCACGATCGATAGAGCCCACATCGGCCCGCAGTACCGGACTGGCAAAGCGCCGCGCTCGTCGGCCCTGAAACCACTCCGCTACTCATCCGTGGCTGCTTCGAACGCGAGCACCGCTGCCGCAAGAAGGCGCGGGGAGAAAGTTAACTGCGACATTAGGTCAGGTCGGGGTTGCACGACTCGAACGCCGTGATGCTCGAAGACCCGGCAGAGCATGGCTTGACGGACTCCGTCAATGTCAAGGATGACTTCGTACTCGTTTGTGTCGTGCCTGGTGATTGACACTAACTTTGAGCTCATCGCCAAACGCCTCCTGCTACCCAGCGTTCGACCCAAGCCGCATTCACGGAGTAGTTCAAACCCGGCAACGGATCACGGATCAAGAAGGGTGCGGCTCTTTTCCTTCGGCGAAGAATGGAACAAGTTCGATCACTTGATCCGCTTGAGGCGTGCTTTGGGAGCGGGAAGCGGGTCAGGGAGCACGCCGTCCTCGTAGCGTGATGCATGGTTCC
>JALYWZ010000370.1 GCA_030852505.1 Myxococcota bacterium
GCCTTGCGGACGCTGAGGCGAGCCGGCAACCGGTGATGCGCCGCCGCCGCCGCACGCGACCGACAGCGCGCACAACCCGAGCGCGACGAACCGCCGCTTCAGCGCGACAGCCACTTTTCGATGCTCGCCCAGTACTGCGCGGGCGTGGTCGCGTCGAAGCCCATCGTGACGTCGAGGATCTTCATGTTCGACGTGTCGATGATCATGTTCATCGGCGTGGCGTCGGAATCGAAGTAGACACCGGACTTGAAGCCCGGATCGAGCGCCATCGGGAACGGCACCTTGAATGCGTCCGACCAGGCAGTCAGATCCGAAGGACGCGCGGAGAAGCCGTCGTTATCCTCGAACAACACGCCCAGGATCTCGATCCCCTTGGGCCGGTAGTTCGCGTAGATCTGATCGCGGCTCAGGTGCGTGTACTCGGCGCGGCAAACCGTGCACCACACCGCCGACGAGTTCAGCACCAAAACCCGCGGCCTGTCGGCGGACTGGGTCGGGTTGTAAAAGTCCGAGAGCCGTACGGTCTCGAACTTGCTGACGTCGTAACCGGCCGCCGTCGGATCGTGCCAGCCGACGAAGCTCAGGTTGGCGATCGTCGCGCCTTCGGCCTTGCCGTACGGACCAGCCGGATAGCTCGGTTGGGCGTTGATCGCGACCGGCGGCGTTCCCGCCTCTCCGCCGACCACTTCCACGACGCGCCCCTCCGCTGCGGGCTCCGCCGACGGATCGTCCTCGGTGAGCGGCTCGCTCGAGCAGCCGGCGAGGAGCGCGACGGAAAGCAGTATCCGAGGGGTGAACCAATCGCCCATGGCGGCTAGTATGGCGCAAGCGCCGGAGCTTGGGGAGTGTCCTCGCCCGCCGTCACCCCTCACCTTTTCCGCGAAGATCGTCGAAACGCCCATGGAATCCCCCGTCTTCGTTCGCCGCTGCTTCACTTTGGCGCTCAGCCTGGTCACGTTGTTCTCGTTGGGAGGCGCCGGCTGCTCGAGCGAGAGCGTCGTGAGCTGCGAAGACGACGGCAGCTGTGCTTGCAAGGACTCGGATTGCGCAGCTGGCGAGCGCTGCGTTCAGGGTGAGTGCCGCAAGACCTGCCAGACCCAGGACGATTGCCCGCTCGCCCAGAACTGCGCGGTCTTCGAGTTCGCGAGCGGGGAGCGCGAGCAGCGCTGCGTCGTGCTCGACTACGCCGCGGACGGGAGCACGGGCCACAGCGAGCCGTGCGCGGGCGACGACGATTGCGACACCCCGCGGGGTTATCGCTGCATCGACGGCGCGTGCGCGCACAGCGCTGCCCTGTTCGAGGTTTGCGCGGAAGACTCGAACTGCCAGAGCGGGCTCAGTTGCGTGGGAGGGCTGTGTACCTCCGCCTGCGGCAGCCATTTCGACTGCGCCGGGCTCGGATTGTGCGAGAGCTCCGCGCGCGGAACCTACTGCGAGCCCTCGGACGAGCTCGCGCCGGGCCAGTACTACAGCGCCTGCCCGTCCGGACCGAGTCAGTGCGATCTCGACAACGACTTCATTTGTCTGAGCTACGGCCAGGGCGATCTCGACGCTTTCTGCACGGCGGACTGCGGCGAAGACGCCGATTGCCCGTCCGGCTTCCGCTGCGGCGCGGCCTCGGCGGTACCTTGTCAGGATGCGTGCGGCGAAGCCGGCAGCCCGAGCACGCCGGGATGCATCCCAGCGGCCGAGATCGGCGAGGGCAAGCGCTACCAGTGCGGAGCGACCGGCCTCGTGCGCCCCGTGTGCGTGAAGAAAGCGTTCTGCTCACCGTGCGAGAGCGACGCGGACTGCCTCGCCGTACCGGGGCAAGTTTGCGCGAAGGACGCGAGCGGCGAGAAGATTTGCACCGTCCCCTGCGCGCCGGGAGCCGATTCCTGCCCCTGGGGCAACGCTGGCGAATGCGGGCTTTTCGACGAAGAGCTCGGGATCACGACCTGCTCGCACCGCTTCGGCTCGTGTCACGGAGACGGGCTCGGCTGCGAGCCGTGCGTGAACGATTCCGACTGCCCGAACGGCTTCTGCGCGCGCTCGGCGTTCACGCAAGAGCAGTACTGCATCGACCTCACGACGAGCTGCGACTGCGACGGCGACGAGGACGCGTCGGGCACCTGCCGCGGCCACGGCTGCCCCGATTCGCCGGGCGGTCCCGCACTCACCTGCCTCGGCGTCGAACGCTACGACGGGGATCCGTTCGCCAACCATTGCCTCGGCGCGACCACGCAAAGTCAGCTGTTCGGCGGGTCGCCACAGACCGGGTGTTGGTCAAAATAACCCAAGCGCTCGCGGGGCGGACCAAGCTAATCTCCGGCGTCACGCTCGGCCGAGCCGTGCTCGGTCCGAGTGTCTTTATCGATTAGTAAGGAGCACGCCCCATGAGAAACATCACCGATTACCAGCGAGCAATGCTGGTGTTTGCCGCGTTCGGACTCGCAGTCATCCCCGCCTGCAGCGAGGAAGACAACCCGCTCAGCGCCGCCGGCGGAGAGCTCGCCGAGCAGTGCGGCTTGACCTGCCCGGCAGAAGGCGTGCTCGAGGGCAACGCTTCGATCTCGGGCGTGGCGCGGGTCGACGCGTTCTTCAAGAGCGTCGTGAACTTCCAGGCCAAGGCGGACTTGACCGCGAGCCGCATCAACGCGGAGCTCGCCAAGATCCGTGCGTCGCTCGACCTCGACGCCAACGCCGACGGCGCCGCGATCGTCGCCGCCATCAAGGCCAAGTACCAGCTCGAAGGCGACCTCGCCGTGCGCGTGCAGCCGGCGCGCTGCGCCGTGTCTGCCGAGGCCACGGTGCAGGCGCAGGCTCGCTGCGAAGGCGAAGTGACCCCGCCCAAGGCGTCGGTCGAGTGCCAGGGCAGCTGCGAGGTGGAGGCGAGCGGCTCCGTCGAGTGTGAAGGCGAGCTCGAGTGCACCGGCACCGCGCCGGAGCTCAACTGCACGGGCAGCTGTCAGGGCAGCTGCGAGCTCGCGGTCGCTGCGGAGTGCACGGGCACCTGCCACGGCGAGTGCGACGGCACCTGCAGCAGCGAGAACGCCATGGGTCAGTGCAACGGCACTTGCGAAGGTCAGTGTCGGGGCAGCTGCGAGCTCACCGCGGGCGGTGAGTGCAGCGGCGAGTGCCGCGGCCAGTGCACCTACAAGCCGGCCAACGCGGAGTGCAACGGCACCGCGCGTTGCCAGGCCATGGGCAGCGCGTCCGTGGAGTGCGAGGGCCGCTGCGAGGGCGAGTTCACGCCGCCCGAGGCCAGCGTCGAGTGCCAGGCGACCGCGAAGGCGGAAGCGTCGCTCGAGGTCGAGTGCACGCCGCCGGCCATCGACATCGGCTACCAGTTCTCGGCCAGCGCCGACGCGCAGACCAGGGCGGAATTCCAGGCCTTCTTGGTCGGCTTCCGCGCGCGCGCGGGCGCCATCTTTGCCGAGCTGAAGCGCGCCGAGGTGGTGATCGCGGCGGGCGCCGAGGTCAAGGCTTCGGCTGAATCGGCCCTCACCGAGTCCATCAACGTGGCGCTCGAGGGCGAGGCCTCGCTCAAGGCCAAGATCGGCCTCGGTTGCGCGATCAGCGCGCTTCCCCAGGTCGCGACGGCCATCACGGCCTCGACCTCGCGCTTGCAGACCCAGGTTACGGCCGCTGCAAGCCTGAGCACCGCCCTGTCCGAGGGCTGAACCGCAGGACCTGCGGAAAAATGACCAAGCCCGGCCGGGGAGCGCCTTTCTGCGCCCCGGCCGCGGCGGGTCAACAAAAAATCACCCCGGCCGGTTCAGGTTTCTGCGCGTCTTCCGTTCTCTGCAAGCGAAGACCCCATGACGCCGCGTTCAGCCAAGTCCCCGAGCGGCAATCCGGCACCGAGCCGCCCGAGCCTCGACCCCGAGCGAGCCGCGGCTTCTTTCCTCCCGGGTGCCACGCCGGCCGCCATGATCGAGCCCGCGATTCGATTCGTGACCGATTCGTTGCTCGCGGCCCCCGAGCTCCCGAAGCCTCCCGCGTCACCGCGGCTGCGTCCCGGACGCGACTTCACGCCCATGCCGGGCGGCGAACCCGCGGTCTCGACGATCCGCCCGCGCGTCGCCCTGCCTTCCACGGTCCAGCCGTCGCGCAGCTCGAACCTGGCGCTGGCCGTGTTCGCCGTCGCCGTGGGCTTCGGTGGCGGCATGCTGGTGGCGTGGCTCGCCGGCTTGATTTGACACGGCGGTAGCCAGGCTCTACGCCCCCGGGCATGAGTCAGCCGCATGTGCCGGAGCGCTCGGTCGCGCCGGACGATCTGGTGCCGCAGGTGAAGAACGTCGTGCTCGTGATGAGCGGGAAAGGCGGCGTCGGAAAGAGCACCGTCGCCACCAACCTGGCTCTGGCCCTGTCGCGGAAGGGGCTGCGCGTCGGCCTGCTCGACGCCGACATCTACGGACCCAGCATCCCGACCATGCTCGGCATCGCGGGCCAACCGCTCAGCGACGGCAAGCAGATCCAACCGCTCGAGCGCTTCGGCGTGAAGCTCATGAGCATCGGCTTCTTGCTCGAAGATCCGAAGGCGGCGGTGGTGTGGCGCGGCCCGATGTTGCACGGCGCGCTGCTCCAGTTCTTGAAAGACGTGGCCTGGGGCGAGCTCGATTTCTTGCTGCTCGATCTGCCGCCCGGCACGGGCGACGTGGCCTTGACCCTGTCGCAGAAGATCCGCGCCTCGGGCGCCGTCGTCGTCACCACGCCGCAAGAGGTGGCGCTGCAAGACGTCTACAAGTCCGTCTCGATGTGCCAGAAGGTCGGCATCCCCTTGCTCGGCGTGGTGGAGAATCAAAGTTACTACGTCTGCGACGGGTGCTCGAAGCGCCACGAGCTCTACGGGGCCGGCGGCGGGCAGCGCATCGCCGACTACGCCGGAGCGCCACTGCTCGGTCAGATCCCGCTCCACCCGAGCGTCAGGGAGTGGGGTGACGCCGGAACGCCCGTGGTGCAGGCCGCGCCGGGCTCGGAGACGGCAAAAGCCTTCGTCGAGGTGGCGGATCGACTGCTCGAGCGCCTCGACGCACGTGAAGACCCGGGTGTCCTCACGATCGATCGGAGCGGCGGGCAAAATCGACGGTTGCCGATCACTCGCTAAAGTGGAAAACCTGCGCCAGGGCGGAACAGGGACGTCGGTTCCCTTTCGGCCTGAGGCGCGCTATACGCACGGACGTCGCCATGACCCCTCAGGAACAAGAAGTAGCCGACGTCGGCAACAGCGCTTCCGCTGGGCCGACGATGGAGCCGAACGTGGGGTCACCCGCGCCGAACGAGGCCGAGCTCGACGCCGCCTGGGCAGAGTCCGCGCAGGGCGAGCCGGTCGGTACGGTGCCCCCGCCCTCTCACACCGCCGAGATCGGCGCGCACACGGCTGCCACGCAGTCCGACGCACCCGCGGCGGAAGCGGAGGGTGACGAGGCCGGCGACGACGACGCGGGCGAGAGCGAAGGCGAAGGCGAAGGCGAAGGCGGAGAAGCCGCGGAGGCCGAAGCCGGTGAAGGCGGCGCCCCGGGCACGCCGAAGAAGAAGCGCCGCCGCCGCCGTCGCAAGAAGAAGGGCGCCGAGGGCGGCGCAGCGGCTGCCCCGGGC
>JALYWZ010001132.1 GCA_030852505.1 Myxococcota bacterium
GCAACTCGGTTCCAAATACCCGCCGCCGTTCACGTCCCCGTTCGTCTTGCACTCCGCGCGCGCGCTGTGCGGCACGGCGATGAAGGTGCTGGCGCCGCGGGCCGCGGCCTTCACCACGTCGGACACCAGGTTCGACATGGAATGGCCGGAGGGCTCCATGAGCACGCGCCAGATCGTGAGCCCCAGCCCGCGGTCGAGGTCGAACGCCTGATCCGCCTGCTGGTCCGTCATGGCGGTGTACTGGAAAATGTTGCTGATCCCGAAGCCCTCGATGGTTTGCTGAACGCGCTCGAGTCGCACCGTGACCTCCGCGGAGTCGGGCGGCGCGCCACCCGCTCCCCCCGCGTCTGCACCGGCGACTCCGGGCGCGTCGCCACCCGCTTGCGACGGCTCTCCGGCCGCTGCGCCACTCGAGCGACCACCCGAGACGGCTTCGGGGTTACCGCCCGTGCTCGGCGTTCCGCCCGTGCTCGATGCGGGGGAGCCGCCGCTGCTCGGCTGTCCGCCGCTCGTCCCAGTCGCGGTACCGCCGCTCGCGGCGCCGGCACCTCCGGACGCCGTGGAACCGCCGGTGACCGAAGCTTCACTCGGCGGCTCGCTCGGGCTCGACTCGCTCTCGCCGCACGCGATCACCAGACCCAACCCGACGCCGCCCGAGATCCAGAGCCACCTCATGGGCGCGACGGTAACTCGGATCCGGGACCAGCGGCGTGCGGCTTCGAGGCGAGCCTACCGGTGAAAAAAAGGGCATCCCCCCTTCGCCGGTGGCAAAGCCGGCTCAGCGCCAATACCGCGTGACGGCAAAGTCGTGATTCGAGCCGTTCGCAGATCCGGCAATCAATACGCGAACCGACGGGATCCGCTCGTCCGCTTGCAGCAACAAGGCGTTGCCGAGGTCGTTCTTGGCGCTGCTCGCGACCTCCGTGATCACGATCCCTTCCTCGCCGAACTCGGGGTCGAGCTCGCCCTCCTCCGTGTAGCGAACCAGCGCGAAGTTGCCGCTCGAGCTGTTGCCCTCGTAGGCCCAGCCGCCGACCACGATCTTGCCTTCGGCATCGACCGCGACGCCCTGTGCCTCGTCCCAGTTGTCCTTGCTGACGGCGGTCACGACCTTGCCGCCTTCGCCGAACTTCGCGTCCAGCGCTCCGCTCTCGGTCAGCCGGATCAAGGAGAAATCGTGGTTGTCGTTGCCCGCCACCAGGAGCTGATTGTCCGCCGTGACCGTGACGGCGCGCGCCGCGCCGATCACCGAGCCGAACACCCCGCTGACCTTGCCGCCTTCTCCGAAGTCCAGGTCCAGCTCGCCGTCCGAGGTGTAGCGAGCTATCGCGAAGTCGCCCTCGCCGCCCACGGCGACCAGGCGCTCTTCGCCGTCGAGCTCCTGACTGGTGATGGCGTAGGCAGCGTCGCGACCGCCACCGCTCGTGATCGGCGTGAGGATCACGCCCTCGTCGCCGAAGCTCTCGTCGAGGCGGCCATCGCTGTCGAAGCGTGCCAGGGCGAAGTCGCCGCCGGTCTGGCTCGCGCCCTGGTTCGACTCACCGGCGACCACGATCTTGCCGTCCTTCTGGATCAGCACCGCGTGCGCCACGTCGGAGTCCGGCGACAGGCTGGCGGTCACGGTGCCGCCGTCGCCGAACTCCTCGTCGAGGCTTCCGTCGGGTAGGTAGCGCGCCACGGCAAAATCGAGCCCCGTGTCCGTGTTCTCCGAAGAGCCGGCGAGCACGATCTTGCCGTCTTCCTGGACCGCGATCGCGTAGGCGATGTCGCCGCGCTCGCCGAGCGGCGTCGAGACCTTGCCGCCCTTGCCGAAGCTCGTGTCGAGGCTGCCGTCGCGCTCGAGCCGGATCAATGCAAAGTCGCTGAGGTTCTCGGCCACGCGCCCCGCGACCAAGATCTTCTCGTCCGCGGTCAGCGCCATGGCGTTCGCGTAGTCGTCGCCGGCCCCGACCGGCACGATCACGCGCCCTTGCTGAAAGCTCGTATCGAGCGCGCCGGGGTGGCCGCAAACCGTGAC
>JALYWZ010000371.1 GCA_030852505.1 Myxococcota bacterium
CTCGACGACCGCGCACGCCGCGCCAGCGTGCCGCCGGTAGCCTCCGACGAGCGCGACCTGGTCGAATCCGCGCTGGTGCGGGCGCGCGGAGTGGTGTCACTCGCGGCGACCGAGCTCGGGCTCAGCCGCCAGGCGCTGTATCGGAGGATGCAGCGGCTCGGCATCGAGCTCGAGCGCCGGCCGCGAACGTAGAGCGCTCGGCCGCTCGCCGCAGAAAGCCTACGGCCGCTCCGGTCTCGGATCGCAGCAGCGAAAGCCGACCGTCTCCGCGAACGAGCCGCGCTCGGCGTAGAGGGTCTCGCTGCAGATCGGCGCCGCCGCGCTGATGCCGAAGCTTCCTCCTCGCACGTGGCAAACGTCCAAGCGGTCGGACATCGTGTTGCAGTTGTCGTCCCACTCGCGGAGGTTGCCAATCAAGTCGAAGACGCCTGAATAGCCGGGCTCCGGCGATTGGCAGTCTGGTTTGCTCGCGACGGGGACGGTGGTCTGCGAGTTCGCCGTCTGATCGTTGCATTGCCCGAGGACGAAGCTCTCCCCGGAAATCGCCTGGTTCTTGCCGTTTGCCGTGCAGGTCAGCAGCCACTCGCTGTCGGCGCCCGCCGCGTCCGTCGCACTCCCGTCGGTGCTGCCGCAGAGCTGCTTGTCGATGTTCCGGCAGTAGGCTGCGGCGTCGCAGAAATCGACGCACGGCTGCGGGTGGTCGCCGCAGTCCGCGCCCTGACACACGCTCGGCTGCGCCATGCACTCCGCATCGGGCTCGAAGTCCTCGTTCCACCGGCATTGCGGCGACTGCTGCGGATCTGCCGGGCGAACCGCAAGCCACGCCGCGTACTGCGCGCGGGTGACTTCGGTGGCGTCGATCGTGAAGCCGAGCGGCACCAACACCGAGCGCCCCACGCACAACCGGCCCTCGAAGCACTCCTCGAGCGGGCCGCAGTCGCAGTCGTTAGCGGGCGGAGCGCCGCCCTGGGCGCTGCCGCCCTCCGTCGCGCTGCTGTCACCACCGCTGCCGCCCTCCGGTGCGCTGCTGTCTCCACCACCGCCGCCGACGGGCTCGTTCGTGCTTCCGCCGGTTTCGCCTTGCCCGCCGGTGCTCGCGGGAGCTCCCGCTTCGGGCGCTGCAGGCTTTCCACCGCTGCTCACTGCTTGCCCGCCGGTCCCAGCACCCGCTCCGGAGACACCGCTGCCACCGCTGCTTTCGCCGCCGCTGGCAGTCGAGTCATCGGTGCTCGTCGATTTTCCGCTGCACGCGGCAGCTACGCTCAGCACCAGCCCCCATCCGATCGCCAATTGCCGCATCGTCTCCTCGCTCAGGAATGTACCGAGCCCTCTCCAACCCCAGCCAGGTATTTTTCAAAGACGGCGCCGATAGTCGCTCGCGTGCGGCGGGTGCTGTAGGTTCCGGCCCTTGCTCGGATCTCGAACGGCGCGGCTCGGACTGGTCACGGCGGCGCTCGCCACCGCTCTGGCGAGCGCGTGCCGATCGCATTCGGCGCCGGCTCCCTCCGCGTCCGTCGCGCCGAGCGCTCCCGCACCGCTCACGAGCCCGTCGGCGGTCCCCGAGCCGCTCGGTGCAGGCGCAGTGTTGCAGCGGCGGCTTGCCGGCCTCGAGGTGTTCGTCGATGCCGAGCCGCCACGGCCGATGGTGGTGCCCGCAGAAGTGCGCCGCGTGCTCGTCGAGCTGAAGGACGCGCTGCTCGAGTCCACCGATCGGCTCCTGCCATCGACGCTCGCCCAAACCGAGCCCGGTGCGGCGCTCGGCAAGGCGCTCGCCAATGAGGGCTACCTCTGTTCGGATCAGCGCATGGAGCAGACGGCGCTCGACGTTTCGGTGCGAGCGTTGCCGAAGCATCGCGAGCGCTGGGGAGTCACGCTGTGCGTCCTTCTGAACCCGGGCAGCGATTGCGTGCTCGCCGTGTACGAGCGCCGCGAGGGCGAGCTCCGCCGTTCGCTGGTGATCCGCAGCGATCTGTACGACTCGATCGAGGGTGCCTTGCAAGCGCTGACCTGGACAGCCGCGCCCCCCGACGAACGCGACCACTACTACGTGCTCGAAGCGCACACCCATCCCTGGCCCACCTCGAACTTTCGCAAATTCTGGTACCGCGCCCTCGCGCCGAGCGCCGAGCCCGAAACGCCGATCGTCCTTTCGAGCGCCCACGATTCGGGGCGATGGACCAGCGGCTTCCGGCTAGAGGCGGAGCTCGACCGGTTCTCCGTGACGTTCGACAGCGCGTCCAACGACGGCCCCGCTTTCGAAAAGCCGAACACGCAGACCTGGGTGAAACGCGGCCAGCGCTTCGTTCGACGCTGAACGCCGGCGGCATTTCGCGTGATCGTGCGCCCGCGTTCGCGCATGAAACGGCATGCGCCAGCCCGTTCTCCTGTCCCTGATCGCGATCAGTGCCTGGTGCTGCAGCTCCGAGACCGACGGCGTGAGGGTGACGCCAGATCCAGCGCCCGAGGCGACGGGCGGAAGCGGCGCGGCTCCCGCGGGCAGCGGAGGCACGACCTTTCAGCCTCCGCCAAGTGCCGGCGGAACCTCCGTACAGATCGGGGGCAGCGCTGGTTCCGGCGCTGCAGCGGGAGCTCCAACATGCGCGGCCGTGCACGCCGAGACGAGCCTCGAGCCCGTGTTCCTGGCGTTCGCCTTCGACGTCTCCGGCAGCATGGGCAAGGGAGACGAGCCGTGGCACGATCGCAGCCTCAAGTGGGAACCGGTGGTGGCCGCGACACGCCAGTTTCTCGAGGCAGCATCCGCCAAGGGCCTGAGCGCCTCGATGACCTTTTTCCCCGCCGCTGGCGACGAAGACGAGCGCTGCGACGACGCCTCGTACGCCGAACCCGACGTCCCGATGACGGCGCTCCCGTCGCCGCAGTTCGGCGCGGCCCTCGACGCGATCGGCGCGGAAAAATGGCGGGGCGGCACCCCGACCCTCCACGTCGCGCGCGGCACCATCGCTTACGTGCAGGCAGAGCGCCAACGCGCGCCCGGCAAATACGCGATCGTCCTGGTCACCGACGGCTACCCCCAGGATTGCGACGATGACGAGATCACCGAGCTCGCGTCGATCGTCAGCGACGTCGCGGCCGACATCCCGACGTACGTCATCGGCGTCCAGAACCCGCCGCTCGAAGACGCTCCCGACACCACGAGCGACCTCGAATCCATCGCGGTCGCGGGCGGCACCGAACACGCTTACCTGATCGACACCGGCGACCCGAGCCTCACTGCCAGTGCTTTCAGCGCAGCCATCGACTCCATCCGCGGAGCCGCCATCGCGTGCACCGTCGAGATCCCCCTACCACCCGACGGCCGAGTCTTCGACAAACAGAGCGTCGTCGTGCGCTACCAGGACGGCGCCACCGCCACAAACCTCACCTACGACCCCGCCTGCACGGCCGGCGCCGGCTGGCACTACGACGACCCCGCCAACCCCCGGCAGATCGTCCTCTGCGAAAGCGCCTGCGACCTCGTCTCTGGCGTCATCGAGGCGCAGCTGGAAGTCGAATTCGCCTGTGAGCGGGTGTTGCAGATCCCGGAGTGACTTAGGGGTTGGTTCGGCGGTTCGCCCAGCGCGCACCGATTCCGGGTCTCGGCCGCGCGGCTCGGTGCGCCGCTTTCCCGCGCTCCTGGAGGCGATCGCCGCCGGTGAGCTTCATCTGACGGGGCTCTTGATGCTCGGTCCGCAACTCACCGCCGAGAACCTGACGGAGGTGCTGGCCCGCGCCAAGCATCGCACGCCCTACCGCAACACTCTGTGGCCCATGCGCAGTTCCCGATCGACCGGATCGGCGAACCAGCAAGTTTCCGGGTGGGCGCAGCAGGGATTGAACCTGCGACTTCGTCCGTGTGAAGGACGCACTCTACCGCTGAGTTATGCGCCCGGAGGGAGGGCTTTCTAGCGCGGGTCGCAGGCTTCGGCAATCGGGAAAATCGGGGACTTCGAAGGTCGACTTTTGTTCGTCTTTCCTCGAGAACGGCCGGCCCGTGATATACGGACGCGCCCGCTTTCGGCCATGCACCACGAACCTGCCCCGACTGCTTCGCTCGCCCCCAAAGAGCTCCCCCCCAAAGACCGGATCCGCGACCGCCGGATCGGGCTCGCGATGATCGCGGGCGCGTTCGCGCTGAGCATCGGCATCTCGCTCTGGGCCAAGCGCGTGTCGGGGCCCGAGACCGGGCTCGCGCCGGCGCCGGCCTCGACGCACGGCATCTACGGCTGGCCGAATCACGTGGACTCGTTGAAGACGCTGCCCGTGGCGCGCACGCTGACACCGCGCAACCAGCTGCGCGGCATCGTGATCGACGGGACGAAGAGCGACGGAACGGTCGACGTCCGCGAGGGCGGCGAGATCCATTACATGTTTCAGAGCAGCCCGGGTCAGGGGCCACAACCGCCGCGCAAGCCCGGCGTCGTGCCGAGGCGCAACACCTGCGGTCGTCAGAACGTCCAGCTGAACGGCTCGGGGCTAGCGGCCGAGCTCGATCAGCCGGGCCTGCCCTGTCCCGGCACGCCCTTCGAGCCGCTGCCGGAGCCGCGTTGCACGCTGGCGAAGGTCTGGTCCGCGGCGTTGAAGCGCGGCGCGCCGCAGAAGGGCCGCGCCCGCATCGAATACTATCGCTCGCTCGCCGGCCCCGCCTGGCGCTTCGAGGTCGCGGGCGCGATGCGCATGAACCTGTACGGCGACTGCGAGCGCGAGCTCAGCCGCGACGAATCGCCCGCAGCGCTTTGATTCTCAGCCGACGATGGCGCGCAACTTGCGCCAGACGTCGCTGGTGGTTTCGGCGAGCTCCGTAGAGAAACCGACCGCGGGCAGCTCCGGGCGGGCCACACCCTTCACGACCGACACGCGCTGGGGACGCGGGACCTTGTCGAGCTTGGTCGCGATCAGCACGGGCTTCGGTGGCGCCTTGGGAGGACGCACCTTGGTCAAGAGCTCGAGCAGGCCGAGGTCGTCTTCTTCGACGCCGCGCCGCGCGTCGACCAACAGCGCGACGGCGAGCAGCCCGGGGCGACCCGTGAGGTAGTCGTCGATCAGGTGACCCCAGCCGATGCGCTCCTGCTTCGAGCGCTGCGCGTAGCCGTAGCCGGGCAGATCGACCAGCGTGAGCCGCGGCCCGTCCTTCAGCGCCACCTCGAAGAAGGTGATGCCGCGCGTGCAGCCGGGCGTGGAGCTCGTGCGCGCCAGGTTGCGGCGGTTCATCAACCGGTTCAGTAAGCTGCTCTTGCCCACGTTCGAACGCCCTGCGAAGGCGATCTCGACGTGAACCGGGGGCGGGAGCTGATCCCGCGCGGACGCCTGCGCTGCGAAGCGCGCATCGAGGATGATTTCGGACGGCGGCTGTACCATTACCTTCGCGGCTCCCTACCACGGCCCCGGCCGAAGCGACGGGCGAGGGGGCCCGTGATGATCCGGAGCTCGGGGCTCCGTAACATGAACGCCGCGCCGACGAAGGCGGCGAGCCCCGCCAAGGCAGCCAAAATCGCCTGGGACGACAGCCCGAGCCCGGCGCGCGACAGGCCCTCGCGAACGCCGTACGCCGCGGCTGCGCCGACC
>JALYWZ010001133.1 GCA_030852505.1 Myxococcota bacterium
TCATCACCCCGCCCGTTGCGACGCCGCCGCTCGCGGAGCGCGCGCCGCCCGTCGAGCTCCCGCCCGAGCCGAATGAGCCGACTGCGCCGCCGCTCACGCCGCCCGAGCCATCCGTACCCGCCACATCGCTGCCACTACAGCCGAAAACTTGAGTCAAGGCTCCTAACATCAACCAGCGCGCGGGCAGCATGCCCCACTAATGCGCGGGGGCGGCGCGGTGATCTCGGATTTCGACGACCTTCAGAAGAGGCGGTTCAGCCCGTTCAGCGCAGCCACTCGATAAGCCTCTGCCATGGTGGGATAATTGAAGGTCGTGTTGGCAAAGTAGGCGACGCTGTTGTTGCCGCTCTGCATGACGGCCTGGCCGATGTGAATGATCTCGGACGCCTGATCGCCGAAGCAGTGGATGCCGAGGAGCTCGAGCGTCTCGCGGTGGAACAGCAGCTTGAGCATGCCCACGGTCTGTCCGGTGATCTGCGCGCGCGCGAGGCTCCGGAACTGCGCGTGCCCGACCTCGTAGGGGATCTTCGCGGCGGTGAGCTCCGCTTCGGTGCGGCCGACGCTGCTGATTTCGGGGCTCGTGTAGATGCCGGCAGGGACCGACTGAGCCGAGCGCGGCGGGCAGTTCCCGGTGACGACGTGCATCGCTGCGGCGCGGCCCTGATCGTAAGAAGCGCTGGCGAGCGCAGGGGGGCCGATCAGATCGCCCGCCGCGTAGATGTGCGAGACCGCTGTCTGGTAGCAATCGTTCACGAGTAGGTAGCCGCGATGATCGACGGCGATGCCAAGGGCTTCGAGCCCCATCTCCTGCGAGTTTCCGGTGCGTCCGTTGGCCCAGAGCAGAATGTCGCTCTTCAGCTTCTTGCCGGATTTGAGGTGCAGCACGACGCCGTCGGCCGCTTGCTCGACGCGCTCGTACTCTTCGTTGTGGCGGATCACGATCCCCTGATCGCGCAGGAAGAACGCCAGCGCGTCGATGATCTCGTCGTCGAGGAACGAGAGTAACTTGTCGCGCGAGTTGACGAGGTTGACCTTGATCCCGAAGTTCCGGAAGATGCTCGCGTATTCGCAGCCGATCACGCCTGCGCCGTAGATCGTGATCGAGCGCGGGTCGCGGTCGAGCCCGAGGATCGTGTCGCTGTCGAAGACCCGCGACTTCGAAAAGTCGATCTCCGGAGGGCGATACGGTCGTGAGCCGGTCGCGATCAAGAACGCATCGGCGCGCAGCGCCTCGGTGACGCCGCCGGCAGCGGCCACGGCGATCTCGTTCGGCCCCGTGAAGCGGGCGACCCCGTGAAACAAGCGGACCTGGTTTCGATCGTAGAAGCCCTGCCGCAGCCCGACCTGTTTCCTGACGACGTCCTCGGCGCTGCGGAGCAGGGTCGGGAACGACACGCTGGTGCGCTCGACGGAGAGCAGCGGGTGCCGCTTGATTTCGACCAGCACCTGCGTCGCGTGCCGCAGCGCCTTGCTCGGTATCGTTCCCCAGTGCGTGCAGCCCCCGCCGACACGATGATGGCGTTCGACCAGCGCGACGCGCTTTTTGGCCTTCGCCGCCTGCATCGCGGCGCCTTCCCCGGCCGGGCCGCTACCGATCACGATCAGGTCGTAAGAGCTCATGTCCGGGCGACTCTACCGCGACCGGCCTGCCTTGCCTCTTTCTTGCGCGCGCTCGCCGGCATGGACGGCGCTGTGCGGTTTCTGGTAGCTTCGCGCGCCATGGTGGATGCATTGGCGCGGCGGCCCACGGGCACGCCCCCGCCGCGCGGGGTCAAGTGTGTGGTCGCGGCTCTGGCGCTGTTCGGCGCGCTCACTGCGCCGGGTTGTAGCGACCCGGCTGATAGCGAAAATCAGGGCGCCGCGAGCGGCGGCACGCCCGCGACGCAGGGAGGTGCTTCGGGAGCCACGTTCGCGTCGGGCGGCAAGCCCGGGACACCCTCTCACCAAACCGGCGGAACGGCGGCGAGCGCTGGCTCCGGCGGGGATGCTCCCGCGCAGGGCGGGACCCCAGCTT
>JALYWZ010001134.1 GCA_030852505.1 Myxococcota bacterium
CGCCGAGCTCGCGCCGAAACAACTCGGCGGCGGTCGTCTTCCCTCCCCCCGGTCCCCCCGTGAGCGCAATACGACAACGCCGCTGCATCGGAAGAACGCTGGTGCGATGGACCGATGTGACCATCTGGCTAGCGTCCAGAACGGCCGGCGAGAAAGTCGTCCCCAACGCCTTTGAAGAACTCCTGAAGCAAAGCACTCTCGGCGGCTTCGTGAACCTGAAAGCGCCGCAAGAGCTCCCGGGTCCGGAGCCCGAGCTCCCGGTGACGGCGCTCGTCGCCTGCGAGCCCGGACAGCGCCTCGATGGCTTCCAGCATGGCGGTGTGATCGGCCCGGAGATCGCCGATGCGAAAGCTCAGGTCGGGTCGCTCGGCGGCGAGCGTCCCGAAGTAGCTGAGGCCTTCCTCGGTCTCGAAATGACTCGATAGCTCCCGGCTCCACTCCGCAATCAGCCGTCTCGGCGAAAGCTCGACCGGCAGCGGCAAGGGCGGCTCGGCTTCGAGAGCCGCGCACATGGCGTGCAGCTCGGAGCTCAACCTCGACAGCTGAGAATGTTGTTGTTGGATGGCGGTGAATCGACCGAAGAGACTCGGCGTGGCGGCGCGGGTGCTCATACACGGACCCCGCTAGCAAATCACAGGCCGGCTTCGTCTTCCCGGTTCGTAGGCGCTCGTGTGCAGGTTCGGGGCCCTATCGGACCACGACCGTCGCAGCGCATGCGCCGTGCCGGCTAACCGCGCAATGTTTGCGCTCGCGAACTGCGCCCGGTTTGGCGATAGAACCACGCTTTGGTGAGCTCGGCCGTCGCGACATAGACCATGGTGATTGCCACGAGCGCCGCCAAGATCGGTGCTTGGAGTGGCACGAACCCGAGCAGCCTCGCGTGCGGAAGGAACGGCAGCGCGAGCGTCAGGGGGATCAGCACCAATGTCGCCACAGACAACAGACGACCGGGCCGACTACGAAAGAAGGGGCGCCTGGTGCGGATGATGATCGCGATCACGAGCTCCGTGAGCAAGGACTCGATGAACCACCCGGTTCTGAAGGTGTCGATCGACGCGTTGAACGCAAGCAACAGCACCGCAAACGTGATGCAATCGAATAGCGAGCTGAGCGCACCGAACTCGAGCATGAAGCGCCCGACGAACCGGATGTCCCAACGCCGCGGGGCGTTGACGAGCTCGACGTCCACCCTGTCGTCCGCCAGACCGAGCGCGGGAATGTCCGAAAGGAAGTTGTTCAGCAGTATCTGGCCCGGCAGGAGCGGCAGGAACGGCAGGAACAGCGACGCGAGAGCCATGCTCACCATGTTGCCGAGGTTCGCGCTCGTGGTGGTGAGCACGTACTTCAGGGTGTTGGCGAAAGTCTTCCGGCCCTCCTCGATGCCGCGGCGGATCACGTCGAGTCCTGGTTCCAGCAGGACCAGGTCCGCAGTGGCCCGAGCCACGTCGACCGCTTGATCCACCGATAGGCTCACGTCCGCCACGTGCATCGCGGGGGCATCATTGACGCCGTCGCCGAGGAAACCGACGACGTGGCCCGCCTTCTTCAAGGCACGGATGATCCGCTCCTTGTGGTTCGGGTCCACTTCGACGAACAGCTCCGTGTCCTCCGCACGCCGCCAGAGCGCCTCTTCGCTCAAGCTGTCGAGCTCCGACCCCGTCAGTACGCGCCTGCCGGGGAGCGCTATCAGCTGGGCGACGTACTCGGCCACCGGCCGGCTGTCACCGGTGATGATCTTGACCTGCACGCCGCGCGCCGCGAGCGTGGCGATGGCGTTCGCAACACCGGCCTTGGGGCGATCGAGAAACGTCACGAAGCCCTGAAAAACCAGCTCACGCTCGGCCGAAAGCTCCGGTAAATCGCCAGCGCGCAGCCGACGCGACGCGACGCCCAGCACCCGAACCCCGCGCCTCCCCCACTCCAGCGCGCGCCGCTCGAGCTCGACGCGACGTTCGGCATCCAGCCGCGTTCCGTCGGGCAACGAGCTAGAGATCGCGAGGACGGTGCGGAAGG
>JALYWZ010000052.1 GCA_030852505.1 Myxococcota bacterium
GGAGGCGGGCCGAACCCTTGCGGTGACGCGCCGGGAGGCGGCCCGGCCGGGGGGGCATAACCGGGCGGCTGACCCGGAGCCGTTGCACCGAAGCCGCTCGGGGCGCCGGGCGGAGGACCACCATAAGGAGCGGGCCCACCAGCGGCGGGACCGAAACCGCCGGCCGGATTGGCAACCAGGGTTCCGCCGAGCGGATTCACCTGCGGACCACCGGGCGCCGGGCGCATCCCGCTCGGGCTCGCGTGGCCCGGCGCGGTTGGAGGTGCGCCGGGCATCCCTGGTTGGGCGCTCCCGATGGAAGGAGGAGCCACGCCCAGCATCGTGCCCTTGAGCTGCGGGCGCGGCGCGCCGCCTTGGGGCGGCGGGGGCGGAGTTGACGCTCCGCGCTCGGGCGGACCGGGCGGCCCGGCCGGGGGAGCTCCCGGGGTGCCCGCTCGCGGGGCTCCCGGCGTGTTCATCATGAGCATCGTGCCCTTGAACTTGGGCGCCGCCGCGCTCTTCAGATTGAACCCGCACTTTTTGCAGGTCGTCGCCGGTTCGGCGTTCTCGGTCCCACAGTTCGGGCAAAACACTTGGTTACCTCCTGGGTTCCAGGCTCGAAACTGAGCGAAACACCAGTAAACGGGTCCCGAGCCTACTTCCAACCCCGCTCGATGCTCAAGCGGGACGTAACGAAAAAGCCAAGCAGCCTCCGAGGCATCCGCGGCCGCCGAGCCCGTTACCAAAGCGCGTCACGGCGTGCCGCGCGACCGCACGCCAGAGTCCTTGACACCCCGCATTTGAGGTCACTACGGTTCGCTCGCCCGGGGCCCCCCCGGGTGAGTGCGTGCGCTCGGGATTTGCCCGCGTAGCCCGTGCAGAAACTGGAACCGGACTGTTCGAATGGCATTCGCCCTGAGTGCGGAGCGTGAGCGCGAGCTCGAGGACATCCTCGCCCGCTACCCCAACAAGATGGCCGCCTGCATCCCGGTTCTGCACCTGTGTCAGGAGCAGAACCAGAACTGGGTGTCGCCGGAGGTCATCGAATTCGTCGCAAACAAGCTCGACCTGAGCGCGGCCCACGTCAAAGGCGTGGTCACCTTCTACACGCTGTTCAACCAGAAGCCGGTCGGCAAGCACCAGGTCTGGGTGTGCCGCACGCTGTCCTGCGCGCTGCGCGGGTCGGACCGGATCCTGGCGCACTGCGAGAAGAAGCTCGGCTGTCACGCCGGCGAGACCAGTAAGGACGGCAAGGTCACGCTGCGCACGGCGGAGTGTCTCGCGTCGTGCGGCACCGCCCCGATGATGCAGGTCGACAAGCAGTACTACGAGAACCTCACGATCGAGGAAGTGGACAGGATCCTCGATCGCCTGACCCGGTCCTGAGAGGCGAGCATGCTGCAACGCACGACATACCTGTCTCACTCCTACAACAAGCCCAACGGCTGGTCGCTCTCGGCTTACGAAGCGGCCGGCGGCTACCGCGGCGTACGCCGCGCCCTGTCGATGACCCGCGAGCAGGTGATCGACGAGGTCAAGAAGGCGAAGATCCGCGGGCGCGGCGGCGCCGGCTTCGACTGCGGCACGAAGTGGAGCTTCATGCCGAAGGAGTCGCGCAAGCCCCACTACCTCGTGATCAACGCGGACGAGGGCGAGCCCGGCACCTTCAAAGACCGCACGATCATGGAGCTGAACCCGCACGCCTTGATCGAAGGCTGCATGATCGGCTGCTACGGCATCGGCGCCCACGCCGCGTACATCTACGTGCGCGACGAGCTCCACCTCTCGAAGGAGCGGCTGTGGGCCGCGATCAAGGAAGCGCGCGCCAAGGGCTACCTGGGCAAGACCCCGTTCGGCGGCGGCTACGAGCTCGACGTCTTCGTGCACACCGGCGCGGGCGCCTACATCTGCGGCGAAGAGACCGCGCTCTTGAACTCGCTCGAGGGCAAGCGCGGCGAGCCGCGGCTGAAGCCGCCGTTCCCGGCGCAGTACGGCGCCTTCGGTTGCCCCACGACCGTGAACAACGTGGAGACGATCGCGATCGTCCCGACCGTGTTCGACGTCGGCGGTGACGCCTTCGCCAAGCTGTCCACGCTCTACCCGTTCAACGACGGCGGCGCGCGGCTCTTCGGCGTGAGCGGCCACGTCAAGCGCCCGGGCGTGTACGAGTGCGCCGTCGGCCTCACGCTGCGCGAGCTGATCTACGACCTCGGCGGCGGCATCCTCGGTGACCGCAAGCTGATGGCGGTGATCCCCGGCGGCTCTTCCTGTCCGGTGCATCTGCCGGACGAGATCGTGAACGTCCCGAACGATCCGCGCTTCGAGCCCTACAACGGCAAGAGCATCCTGGATTTGCCGCTCGGCGTGGACACGTTCAGGAACGTCGGCAGCATGCTCGGCACCTGCTGCGCGATCGTGATGAGCGACGCGGTCGATCCGGTGCTGGCGATGCACAACCTGATCCGCTTCTACCGCCACGAGTCGTGCGGCCAGTGCACGCCGTGCCGTGAAGGCTGCGGCTGGATCGAGCGGATCGTGAACAAGGTGGTGGCCGGCACCGCGACCCGCGAGGAGCTCGACCAGGTGCACGACATCGCCAGCGACATCATGGGCAACACGATCTGCGCGTTCGGCGAGGGCGCGGCTCAGCCGATGCTCGCGTTCGTGAAGCGGTTCAGGAAGCAACTCGAGGATTACGTCGATACCGGCGGTAAATCCCAGACCCACAGGCTCGAGCTATGAGCGTCGGTGACGTATTCTTTTTGGTGGCCGCGGTCGTGGCGCTGGTCGGCGCGGTCTGGACGATCGCCTCGCAAAGCCCGATCCGCAGCGCGCTCGGCCTGCTGACGACCATCGTCGGCATCGCGGCGCTGTTCTTGCGCCTGAACGCGCAGTTTCTCGCGGCGATCCAGCTGATTGTCTACGCCGGCGCCGTCGTGGTGCTGTTCGTGTTCGTGATCATGCTGCTCGGTCCCGACGCGGGGGCGGTCTCGAAGCGACCGGCGCGGGCCCGCGGCTCACGCGTGGCGTCCGCCGCGCTGGTGTTCGTGCTGGCGGTGCTGCTGGTGGTCGGCTTCGTCGGCGCTGACCCGAAGCCGACCAAGTTCAAGCCGCTCTTGCCCGAGTACGGAAGCGTCGAAGCAGTCGGTCAGCTGTTGTTCTCGCGCGGCCTCGTGCCGTTCGAGCTGTCTACCGCGCTGTTGATCGTCGCCGCGATCGGCGCGATCGCCGTGGCGCGCGCGCGGCACACACCGAAGCGCGTGAAGACCGGCGAGAGCCCGACTCGCCGGCTGTTCCACGGGCCCCTACATCCGCGCGATGCCGGCCGTCCGCTCCCGAAGGAGGGTTTGCTGTGATTCCGATCGGCAACGTCATCGAGCACTACGTGCTGCTCGCTTCGGTGATCTTCGTGCTCGGCGCGATCGGCTTCCTGGTGCGTCGCAACGCCCTGGTGCAGCTGATGAGCGTCGAGCTGATGCTGAACGCGGTGAACCTGGCGCTGGTCGCCTTCAACCGCCAGCACTCGAGCGACATGAACGGCCAGATGGTCTCGTTCTTCGTGATCGCCGTCGCGGCCGCAGAAGCCGCGGTCGGTCTGGCGATCGTCCTCAGCTTCTACCGGCTCAAGTCCTCCGTCTTCAGCGACGAAGCCGACAGCCTGCGCCACTGATTTTCGATTCGCCCGAGGCGTCCGATGCTCGAAGCACTTTTCCCTTCCGACGACTTCCGTCTGCTCGCGATCATCGTCGCTTTGCCGCTGCTCGGTGCAGTGGTGAACGGCGTGTTCGGCAAGCGGCTGGGTCGCGAAGCTGCGACCCTGATGGGTCTCGGCACCATCTTTCTTTCGTTCTGTCTCTGTGTCGCGACCTTCTTCCGGCTCTCCGAGCTGCAAGAGGGTGAGCGCGCCGCGCGCCTGGTCTGGCACGGCTGGCAGTGGCTCCCACTGTCTCCGTACCGCGGAGGGCCCGGCGATCAGATCTGGCTCGAGTTCGCGCTGTCGGTCGACGCGCTGAGCGGGGCCATGTCGCTGGTCGTCACCGGCGTGGGCTTCTTGATCCACCTCTACTCCTCCAAGTACATGCAGGAGGATCCGGGGTTCACGCGCTTCTTCTGCTACCTGAACCTGTTCATCTTCTCGATGCTGGTTCTGATCCTGGGGGACAGCCTGCCCGTGCTGTTCGTCGGCTGGGAGGGCGTCGGCCTCTGCAGCTACCTCCTGATCGGCTTCTGGTACGGCGAGGAAAAGAACGCCGCGGCCGGCAAGAAGGCCTTCATCACCAACCGCATCGGTGACTTCGGCCTGCTCGTGGCGATGGGCCTGCTCATGTTCTACGTGGGCGCCCTCGACTGGAAGGGCCTGGAAGCGGGCGCCGAGAACCTGCTGCAGCCGCAACAGGTCTGGCCGTTCGGCTCCCACATCCCGTTCTTCGACAAGCTCGGCTCCTTCGGCGAGTGGGTCAACACGCCGCGCGCGGTGACTGCTGCGACGCTGGTGGGCCTGGCGCTGTTCCTCGGCTGCGCCGGCAAGAGCGCGCAGATCCCGCTCTACGTCTGGCTGCCTGACGCGATGGCGGGGCCAACGCCGGTCAGCGCGCTGATCCACGCGGCCACCATGGTCACGGCGGGCGTGTACCTCGTGTGCCGCATGTCCTTCGTCTTCGTGCTGAGCCCGGCCGCGATGTTCACGGTGGCCCTGATCGGCGCGCTCACGGCGCTGTTCGCGGCGATGATCGCGTTCGCCCAGAACGACATCAAGAAGGTGCTGGCGTATTCGACCGTCAGCCAGCTCGGCTACATGTTCCTCGGCGTGGGGGTCGGCGCGTTCACCGCCGGCTTCTTCCACGTCGTGACGCACGCCTTCTTCAAGGCCTGTCTGTTCCTCGGCGCGGGCTCGGTGATCCACGCCATGCACGCGCGGATCCACGACACGGACGCGTCGCAGGACATGCGCAACATGGGCGGGCTGCGCAAGTACATGCCGTACACGTTCTGGACCTTCGCGATCTCGTGGGCGGCGATCGTCGGCTTCCCGCTGACGAGCGGGTTCTTCTCGAAGGACGAGATCCTGCTCAAGGCCTTCACCTCGGGCATCGCGAGCCCGATCGCCGACGGCAAGGTCGGCATCGGCGCACGCGAGATCGAGATCTGGCAGTGGCCGCCCTGGGCGGGCTACCTGCTCTACGGCCTCGGCTTCATCACGGCGGTGTGCACGGCGTTCTACATGACGCGCCTGTTCATCGGCATCTTCTTCGGCGAGTTCCGCGGCTGGAAGATCGTCAAGGGCTACAAGGCCGCGCACGGCCACGACGATCACCACGATCACGGCTCGCACCACGCGGAGCTCGGCCTGGCCATCCAGGGTCCGAAGCCGCACGAGTCGCCGTGGCAGATGTGGGTTCCGCTGGCGGTCCTGGCCACGCTGGCCGGCGTCGGCGGCTTCCTCAACGCGCACCTGTTCCACCTGCATCCGTTCGATAGCTGGCTCGAGCCGGTGTTCGCGGATGCGGCCAAGCACGTGAAGCTGGTCGAAGGCGCGGAGGGCTACGTGTACCCGCTGCTCGGGCTCGCGGTGCTCGCGTTCGCGGGCGGCGTGGGCGCTGCCTACTACGTGTACGTGCAGCAGCGCGGCGAGCCGGCCCAACGCTTCACCGAGGCGCTGCCGGGCTTGCACCGCGCGGCCGAACAGAAGTTCCTCGTGGACGAGCTCTACGAGGAGACCGCGATCGGCAGCGTGGACTCGCTGGCGGACGTCGCCGTGGTGGCCGACAAGTGGGTGGTGGACGGCATCATCGCCCGCTTCACCGCCTTCGTCGTCGGCGCCGCGGGCAGCGTGCTCCGGTTCCTGCAGAACGGCCGCGTTCAGGCCTACTCGCTGTCGATGGTGGTGGGCGTGGCGCTGATCGGCTGGATGCTGCTCGCTCCGCGCGCCGAAGCCCGCACCCGCGTCGATGACGAGAAGGGCATCTACAGCGTCACCGCCGCGCCGGGTCTCGGCTACACCTATCGCTGGGACGCCAACGGCGACGGCGAGTGGGACACGTCGGACTACGCGGCCGCCAACGAGATCAGCCTCACGCTCGAGGTGGCTCAGAAGCGGACCGTGTCGTTCCAGGTCAAGAACGCTCTCGGCCAGACCGCGACCGGTGAGGTCCCGCTCGAGCGCCCGAAGCCCGATCGGTCGGGCGCGTTCGAGCCCGCACCAGCGCCGCCCGACGGCGAGCCTCCTCCGGACGCCGACGCGGAACAGAACGCGGAGCGCGCCCTGAAGATCATCGAAAACCTGCCCGGAATGAAGCAGCCGCCTGCACCGCCGGCCTCCGGGGAACCCCAATGAATCCGCTGATTGATGCTTTCTTCGGCTTCGCGCCGTACTTGATCGCCTTCGCGCTCGGCTTTCTGATCCCGAGCAAGCGCTCGGGCTTCGAGCGCGTCGCAGTCGGCAGCGTGGTCGCTGTCTCGCTGCTCTTGATCCGCGCGTTGTGGCCCGGCCCCGTCGTGGACCCCGAGCCGGGCGCGGAGTGGAAGCCGCTGCTCACGCTGATCGTGTTTCTGCCGATCGGTGGCTCGCTGTTCCTGCTGTTCTTGCCGCGTCAGGCGCCGGAGATGCTGAAGCGCTTCACGCTCGGCATCCTGGCGCTCGATTTTCTGGCCTCTCTGTGGCTGTTCGGAGTGCCGTGGACCAAGGGCTGGCACTTCCAGCACATCGCGGAGTGGGTGCCCTCGCTCGGCATCCGCTACCACGTGGCGGTCGACGGCGTGAGCGCCTGGCTCGTGCTGCTGACGACGCTCAGCACGCCGATCGCGGTCTACGTCTCGTTCGGCTCGATCAAGACCCGGATCAAGGATCTCTGCTTCTCGTTCCTGATGCTGCAGGGCGCGATGCTGGGCGCGTTCGTCTCGCTCGACCTGTTCCTGTTCTTCGTGTTCTGGGAGCTGTTGCTCGTGCCGATGATCCTGCTGATCGGCGTGTGGGGCGGCGTCGAGCGGATCAAGGCCGCCTACAAGTTCTTCCTGTTCACGATGGTCGGCAGCATGCTGATGCTGGCCGCGATCCTGTACCTGGTTTACACGCACAACCAGGTCGCGGGTTACCCGAGCTTCGACTACCTGGCGCTGAGCCGGCTGGTGTTGCCCGCAACCCCGGCGCTCTTGTGCTTCCTCGGCTTCTTCGCGGCGTTCGCGATCAAGGTACCGATGGTGCCCGTGCACACCTGGTTGCCCGACGCGCACGTGCAGGCGCCGACCGGCGGCTCGATCGTGCTGGCCGCGGTGCTGCTCAAGCTCGGCACCTACGGCTACCTGCGCTTCTGCATGGGCCTGTTCCCGGGCCCCGCGGGGCAGAACGCCGCGAACATCGCGGGCGTGGCCGTGGCCGGGATCATCGCCGGCGCGCTGCTCGCCTGGAAGCAGGACGACGTGAAGCGCCTGGTCGCCTACTCGTCGGTCGCGCACATGGGCTTCGTGATGCTCGGCCTGTGCGCCGCGAACGACGCAGGCGTCCAGGGCAGCGTGCTGCAGATGCTGAACCACGGCGTGTCCACGGGCGCGCTGTTCCTCTTGGTCGGCGTGATCTACGACCGCCGCCACACCCGGCTGATCCGCGAGTTCGGCGGCATCGCCAAGGTGATGCCGGTCTACACCGCGCTGTTCATCGTGATCACGATGTCGAGCGTCGGCGTCCCGGGCACCAACGGCTTCATCGGTGAGTTCATGGTGATCATGGGCACGTTCGTGTCGAGCGCGCTCGGTATGAACGCCAAGCTGCAGGGGACGATCGCCGCCTCCGGCGTGATCCTCGCGGCCGTCTACATGCTGATGATGGTGCAGAAGGTGTTCTTCGGCCCGCTAGACAACCCGAAGAACAAGAAGCTCAAGGACATCAACGTGCGCGAGGTCGTGGCGCTCGCGCCGCTCGTCGCGCTGGTGTTCGTGATCGGCTTCTTCCCCAACCTGTTCCTGTCGCGCATGAGCGAGGGCGTGGCGGCGTCCATCCAGCGCTTCGAGGCGGGGCGCCGCGCGTACGGCATGGATCCTCAGAGGAAGCAGGCGCTGATGGTTCCGCGCCTGGGCGGTCCGATGGAACGCGGCTATCCCGAGCCCAAACAGGAGGCGGAGGCTGCCGCCCCACCTGCGCAAGCGCTGAACGCCGCGGAGGTGTCGCCGTGAACGCGCTGCTCGCCATCGCTCCCTTGCTCGTCGTCGGCATCGGCGGCCTGCTGATCATGTTGGCCGAGGCCTTCGGCAAGCCGCAGGCGCCCGAGGGCTTCGACTCGGCCGGCAAGGTGATCGACGCCGGAGCAGGGCGCTCCGCCGAGATCGCGCTCGGCGCCGCGGTGATCCTGTTCGCCTCGGCCATCACCAGCGTCGGTCTCTGGCTGGTCGGGCCGGAGACGCTCGAGGGCGCGGCGGCCGTTCAGCCGTACCTCGTCGTCGATCGCTTCTCGTTGTTCTTCTGGTTCACGCTGTGCACGGGCGGCGGCATCGCCTGCCTGCTCGCGGGCGGCTACCTGCCCGAGCACGGCCTGGATCGCGCGGAGTTCTTCCCGCTCGCGTTGTTCTCGATGGTCGGGGCGATGGCGCTCTCCGCTTCGAACGACGTGCTCGGGCTGTTCGTCGGCCTCGAGACCATGTCGATCGGCGTGTACGCGATGATCGGCCTGCGCCGCGGCAACGTGCGCGCGAGCGAGGCCGCCCTCAAGTACTTCCTGCTCGGCGGCTTCGCAGCCGGGCTCCTGTTGTTCGGCGGCGCGCTGCTCTACGGCGCCACCGGTCACACCGACTTCGCCGGCATCGGCGCGACGATCGCCGACGCCAAGACGCCGGTCAGCGCGGGTCTCGTGCTCGGCGGGCTCGCGCTCTTGCTCGGCGGCCTGGCCTTCAAGGTCAGCGCCGTACCGTTCCACATGTGGACGCCGGACGCTTACGAGGGCGCTCCCACGCCAGCGACCAGCTTCATGGCCGCGGCCGTGAAGACCGCGGCCTTCGCCTCGCTCTTGCGCGTGCTGCTCACGGGCTTCGGCGATCCGCGGCTGATGAGCTGGGGCGCGGGCTGGCCGCCGGTGCTCGCCGTGCTCGCGATCGTGACCATGACGTACGGCAACCTGGTCGCCGGCCGTCAGGAGTCGGTGAAGCGCATGCTCGCGTACTCGTCGATCGCGCACGCGGGCTACGCGCTGGTCGGCGTGGTGTCGGTGATGGGCTCGAAGAGCGGCGCGGCCAGCGTGCTCTTTTACATGCTCGGCTACACCGTCTCGACCGCCGGCGCGTTCGGCGCGTTGATCCTGTGCGGTCGCCGCGGCGCCGAGGCCGTGAGCTACGAAGACCTCGCTGGCATCGGCCGCCGTCACCCCGCGGCCGGCATCGCCTTCGCGTTCTTCCTCTTGTCGCTCGCGGGCGTGCCGCCCACCGCCGGCTTCTTCGCCAAGCTGAACGTGTTCGGCGCGGCCATCGAGTCCGAGCTGTATTGGCTGGCCGTGATCGGCCTGTTGAACAGTGTCGTCGGTGCCTACTACTACCTGCGCGTGCTGGTTTACATGTACATGCGCGAGCCGGCGCCGGGCGCTCCGATCGCCACGCCGATGCGCTCGGGCTACGTGGCCACGGCGCTGGTGGTGGCGGCGATCCTGGTGCTCGGGATCGGGCTCTTGCCCGGCCTCTCGCTCGAGGCGGCGACGCTCGCCACCTTGAAGTCGGGCGGCTGAGCATGCCTCGGGCTCTGGGCGGGCTAGGTCTGGTCGTCGCGGTCGTCGCGGTCGGCGCGGGGACGCTCGGTTGCCGTAAGCAGCCGAGCAAGCCTCACGCCGCGCCGGCTCCACCGGCGTCCACGGCCTTGCCGGCGCCGGTCGCGTCGGGGCTTGCCATCCCGGCGGACGTGGTCGCCAAGGTCGTGAACAGCAGCGGTCGCCCGCCGTACGCCGGTCCCACCGCGAGCGTCAAAGGTGTCGTGCGCGCGGTCGGAGACGCCGCGCCCGAAGACCCCGAGGCGATCCGCCAGATCCCGGCCGAGTGCGATCTCGCGCGCGAGGCTTACTCGAAGATATTTCGCACGGGGCCCAAGCGCGAGCTCGCCGATGCCCTCGTTACGGTTACCGGCTACGAAGCGTACGTCCCCGAGCGGGTCGCGGCGGTGCCCGTCGAGGCGCGCGGCTGCTTCTGGGGCTCGCGCACGTTCGCGATCACCTTCGGACAGCGGCTCGAGGTGGCATCGAAGGATCGCCGCCCGTACGTACCGGATCTGATCGGCGGCAAGCTGCCGGCACAGATCATCGCCATGCCGGGCGGCGCACCGAGCGCGATCTATCCGAATCAGCCCGGGCGCTACGTGCTGATCGACAGCATGCGGATCTTCGCGATGGCCGAGGTCTACGTGCTCAAGTACCCGACTCATTCCGTGACGGGGCTCGACGGTCGCTACGAGATCACCGGCATTCCACCCGGCAAGGATTTGAAGCTCACCGCTTTCTCGCCGCAGACCGGGGAAGTATTGGAAAAGACCATTACACTGGTGGGTGGCCAGTCGCTCGAAATGGACTTCGAGCTGCCGTTCAGTCTGCAGAAACACGCCGAAAATCGCGCAAAGGCCGGGCCCGCCGCGGCTTCCGCTGCGCCCAGGCACTGAGTCTCGGAGCCGCCCCGGGCCTCGCCACACGACGGCTTCACGGCTGCGTGGTAGTCTGAGCGCCCAAATGCTGCGTTTTCGCCGTTGGGAGCTTTGGGTCGCCCCGCTGCTGCTCGTCGCAAACGCACGCCCCGCATCGGCGCAGGTGATGCAGCCCACGGGCGAGGTGATGCCGACACCGGTCGGCGCGGCAGAGCTCGACGTCGTGACCAGCCGCGGCTTCGGCGAGGACGCCATCACCCTCGAGGGTTTGTTCCTGAACCGCGGCGAGACGCTGGATCCGGTGGCAGACGCCAAGATCGCGCCCGGCGCGTTCTCGCCCTTGTGCGGCTTCTCCGGTGAGCTCTTGCTGCGCGGCGGCGGCTGCAAGGTCGCGCTCGGCTGGTACAACGTCGATCCGGCCGGCAAGCCCCCAGCGATGGGCGAGATCTATACGCTGGTTCCGGCGGACCCGACCGATCCCGTGATGGGGCTCGGCTGCGAGGACAACGACTTCTGCCCGCTCGCAACCATGAACACGACGCAGACGGGGCAGCACCAGTGGACCCCGCGCACCTACTCGGCGATGAACATCCGCTCCGACCCGCGCTTCAAGGGCGGGCAAGTCGGCTTCGCGTTGATCGGTAACCCGAGCATCGAGTGCAAGCAGACGAAGTACTCGGAGGCTTCGCTGAACGACAAGTCTCCGAGCGGGGCGCCCTGGGTCACGACGCTGATCTATCAGTCGACCGCCACGCCGGACGCTTATTATATCGCGTTCGAGGATCTGCCGACCAGCCCCATGACCTGGAAGGGCCAGGGTGGGCAGTTCGTGAACGACGGCGATTTCAACGATTTCGTGTTCTTCGTCACGGGCCTGACCTGCAAGGGCGCGGGCCAGCCCTGTGAAACGGGCCTGGTGGGAGCCTGCGGCAACGGTCTCACCGATTGCACGGAGGATGGCTCGGTCGGCCAGTGCCGTCCCGTGATCAACCCGTCGCCCGAGCGCTGCGACAACGTGGACAACGACTGCGACGGCACGGTCGACGAGGAAGCGCCCTGTCCCGACAACAAGCAGTGCTTTCAGGGCAAGTGCGTGGCCTCGTGCAGCACGGGCGAGTTCGTCTGTCCCAGAACCTTTTCGTGTAACGACGCGGGCGTGTGTATCGATCTCGCCTGCCAGACCGTGCAGTGTGGTGAGGGCGAGGTCTGCGTCGGCGGCACCTGCCGTGGCGCGTGCGACGGCGTGGTGTGCCCGCTCCAGCAGGTATGTCAACTGGGCCGCTGCATCGATTTGTGCGCCGGGGTGACCTGCGAGGGCGAGAAGGTCTGCGAGAAGGGCATCTGCGTGCAGAACTGCGGCTGCCGGACCTGCGCCGACGGTCAGGTGTGCGCGCCCGACGGTCGCTGTCTCGATGCCGGCTGCGAGAGCCTGGCCTGCGCCGCAGGTGAGGTGTGTCAGGGCGGCGCCTGCCTCGACGCCTGCGCCGGCGCGATTTGCCCGGGTAACGCGCCCTGCATCCAGGGCGTCTGCGGTGAGCCCCTGGTCGGCTCTGCGCCTGGCGCGGGTGCGGGCGCCGAGGGCGGTATGGGCGGTATGGTCAGCGTCGTGATCAACCCCACGGGGATGGGTGGCGCCGGGTCGGTTCCGGTGCCGGGCTCCACGTCCACACCGAGCCCGAGCGGCCCGGGCGTGACCGGTCGCCGCGGTCATACGTCGCAAGAGTCGGGCTGCATGTTCGGCGGCGCGCTCGGAGGCAGCGGGGCCCCAGCGCTGTTCGCGGGTCTCGGGCTGGTCGGATTTGCGCTGCGCCGTTGGCGCACGCGGCGAGCCCGCTCACGAAGCGCAACGGGTTAGAGTCGGCTGCGCAACGCGCAGTTGCGGTCCGCTATTCGGAAAATTTTCCGCCGAGCTTTGCCTCGGATCGCGGCCGCGAGCGAGTTCGGGGCTCGGCGCTCCGGCATGGCCGTGGTAGCCGCGAGGTACCAAGCGCGTAGCACCGCCGAATCCGAAGCCTTCAAGAACAGCAGCAGCGCGATGAAGAAGTTTGCCTGGCTCGCAGCAAGCCCCTGGATTGTCACCAGCCTGTTGATCGCATCGGGCTCGGGTTGTGGCGCCGACGCCGCGCCCAGCAACGAGGGCCCAACGCCGCTCGTCACGGGCGGCTCCGCGGGCAGCGTGGCCAAGGCC
>JALYWZ010000372.1 GCA_030852505.1 Myxococcota bacterium
CTCGTTGGGAGCTGCCGCGAGCGGCGACTCGGAGCCCGGAGCCGGCGCCGCGGGGGGAGGCGAGGCGCCGCTACCCGCGCAGGCAAAGACCAACAGACACAGCCACGACGCGCGCACCAGGCCCCCGGGGTTCGATCAGGTTTCGGAGCTTCGCGACGAGTGCTCTTTCCCGTCGTAGCGGAGCAGCACCGCCTTGCCGTCGGCGCGCGTCGCGAGGCAGACCGGGCGGCGCCAGATCCGCACCAGCGCCGAGAGCGTTTCGCGTGCGTAGTCGGCGCGCAGGTCGACGCCGCGGTGGTCGTGCTGCAGCAAGAGCTCGCCGCGGTTCTCGAAGTTCGAGTCTTCCACGAAAATCTGGGGGTTTCCGAAGTTCGTGAGCTGCGCCAGCAGCTTCTCCTTCACGGCGCGAAACTCACGGGATTCGATCTCGAAGCGCTCGCTGCGATTCGACCAGCTGTAGCTGAACAGCTTGTGCTCGATCGCGAACTCCTCGGTCAGGAACTCGTCGATGAAGGTGACGTCGTTGTACATCGCCCGCACCTCGAACACCTTGTCGCGTCCGAGCCCGAGCCGGAGGTCCCAGTTCTTCTTGTCGTCGAGGTCGCTGCACTCTTCCCACTCGCGCCCGAACTGCCCGCGGTTCCAGCGATCCTCGATGCTGCGGAACAGCTCGACGCCGAGCTTGTACGGGTTCAGCCGGCCGCCGGAGGTCGCCATCACGCCCGCGTTGTTCTCGGCGTAGTCGACGATCTCGCTCCAGTCGCAGACGTCGCCCGTCATCATCTTCGAGTGCCAGTAAGAGGCCCAGCCCTCGTTCATGATCTTGGTCTGCATCTGCGGCACGAAGTAATAGGCCTCCTCGCGGATGATGCTGAGGATCGCGCGCTCCCAGCGCTCGAGCGGCGCGTTCTCGATCAAGAACCAGAGCACGTCCTGCTCGCGCGACTGCGGGTGTTTTCCCTTGGATTTCTCGCGCTCGAGCGTGAGCTTCTTCTTCTGCTCCTCGATGTACTCGGACGGGTTGATGAACTCGTCCATGTACTCCTTGGCGCGCATGCGCGGGACCTCGACCTCGCGGGGGTGCTCGTCCTCCTCGTCTTCCACGCTGCGGCGCACCACGAAGCGCGACCAGGGGTCGATCAGGTTCTCGAGCGACAGGCAGACGTCGATGAACTCTTCCGTGCGCTGAATGCCGTAGCGATCGACGATCCGGCGCACGGCCGCGCCGTGGTTCGCCATCTTGTCGATCCACTTGCGGTTCGGGTCGTAGCCGTTGCCGCGCTTGGCGGTCGGGTCGACCACGCGATCGATCGTGTCGAGGTCCGTCGAGCGGAACGTGAAGTTGTTCTTGAAGAAGTCGACGTGCCCGAACACGTGGCACATCACGAGCTTCTGATCGGTGAGGCTGTTGCCCTCGAGCAGGTAGGCGAACGAGGGGTTGTTGTTGATGACCATCTCGTAGATTTTCGAGAGGCCGTACTCGTAGCTCTTGGCCAGGCGCTCGTACTCCATGCCGAAGCGCCAGTGCGGGTAGCGGTTCGGGAAGCCGCCGTAGGCCGCGATCTCGTTCATCTGCGAGTAGCTCAGCATCTCGAACACGACCGGGAAGAAGTCGAGCCCGTGCGAGCGCGCGATCTTCTCGATCTTGTCCTGTTCGATGCGGAGGTAGCGGGGCAAGCTGGGGTGCGCGAGCGTCATTTTCCCTTACCCAAGAAGTCCTTGATGCTGCCGACGATCGCGTCGCGATCGCGGATTTCGCTGGTGACCACGCGCTCGTCGCCCGACAGGTGCTCGCGCAGGTCCTTGATGAACTGGCCGGAGCCGTACGGGCTCTCGACCTGGCCGTAGGCGAACATGTTCACGCGCGGCAGCACGTCCTTCTTCAGGATCTCGACGCAGGTCAGCGTGTCCTCCATCGACCAGTTGTCGCCGTCGGAGAAGTGGAAGGGGTACACGTTCCACTCGGTGCTCGGGTAGTGCTGGTCGATGAGCTGCGCCGAAAGCCGGTAAGCGCTCGAAATCATCGTCCCCCCCGACTCGCGCGTGCGGAAGAAGGTGTCACGATCCACCTCGCGCGCGACCGCGTCGTGGATGATGTAGCGGCTCTCGAGGCCCTGGTATTGCCGCCTGAGCCAGGCGTCGATCCAGAAGCTCTCGATGCGCACGATCTCCTTCTGCTCGTCGCCCATCGAGCCGGAGACATCCATCATGTAGATGATCACGGCGTTGGCGACCGGCTCCAGGTCTTCCGTCCACGAGCGGTAGCGCTTGTCCTCGTGCTGCGGCACCACCAGCGGGTTCTTGGGATCGTAGGCGCCGCTCGCGATCGCGCGCTTCAGGCCCTCGCGGTAGGTGCGCTTGAAGTGACGCAGCGACTCCGGGCCGACGCGGCGGATGCCCGTGTACTTGTCCTTGGCGGCGATGATCCGGCTCTTGCCCTTGTTCTCGATCGCGGGCAGCTCCAGCTCCTCGCCCAAGATGTCGGCCAATTCGTCGAGCGTGATGTCCACCTCGAGGATGTGCTCCCCCGCGTCCTTGCCGGCCTGTCCGGCGCCGTCTTGCTGCTCGTCGCCTTCGCCGCCGACCGCGTCGCCGACCTCGCCGTCACCCTGTCCGACGCCGCCCTTCTGCTTGTCTCCGAAGATGAATCGCGGTGTGTCGATGTGCGGGACCGGGATGCTGACGATGTCCTTACCCTTGCGACCGAGCAGCTCGCCTTGCGAGATGTAGCGCCTCAGGTTGTCGCGGATCTTGCCGCGGACGATGCCGCGGAAGCGCGAGTGATCCTGGTCGATCTTCAGAGACATCTCAGGCAGTGTCGCATACTTCCGGGGCTTCGACCGCAATCCCGGCGCGGGCCTCGGCGCCCGGTTCCTTACACCGTCCTGGACGCGCGGCCGCCTCCGTGACTAAAGAGGCGTCTGCCGTCGTGAGAAGCCCAAAAGAGCTGCTGAAGTTCCGTTGCACGGGTTGCGGTAACTGCTGCAAAGAGCCGCTGCTTCCGCTGACCTGTGCCGACGTGATCCGGATCCGGGAGAGCACCGGCGACGACCCGATGGACTTCGTGCGTTTCGTGGACGAGGACGCGATCGACCTCGAGGGCGAGCCCGAGGCGTTCGCGCTGCTCGCCCAGGGCAAGCGGGTGATGATCCTGCGCCACCAGGGCGGCGGCTGTCGCTACCTCGGTGAAGATCTGCGCTGCAAGATCTACGAGTCACGCCCGCTCGGTTGTCGGATCTTCCCGTTCGATCCGGCCTTCGACAAACGAGGCGGCCTGCGGCGGCTCAAGTTGATCCAGGCCACCGACTGCAAATACGAGCTCGACGGTGGCAACGACCCGGACGAGCTCCGCACCCTGCACCAGCTCTACGAAGCGGCGACCGCTCTCTACCAGCAGAAGATCGCCGCCTGGAACCGGGAGCAGCAGCGCCGCAAGCGCCTGGGCAAGCGGCCGCAGAGCTCGCGCCGGTTTCTGAGCTATCTGGGCGCGCTTTCCAAAGGCTGAGCCGAGCGCCCGGCTCAGCCGCCCGCCTCGAACGACAGATCGAGGTTTTCCTCTTCGCAGCGCTGCGACAGCTCCCGGCGCAGCTCCGACAGAGCCATCTCGGACGGGACCTCGAGCTCTGCCTCGAGCACGAACATCGGCGTGCCGCTGTGCGGTGCATAGGCGAGGCGCGACTCGAGCGCGCGCACGTTGACGTTGCGGCGCGCCAGCGTGTGGGTCACCGCCTGGACGATGCCGGGGCGATCGAAGCCTGAGACGCGGATCGTGTAGGGCAGGACGCGCCGCTCGGTCTTGGGCGCGCTGGTCTCCTTCTGAACGATGTGCAGCCCGAGCGAGGCCTCGCTGTCTTTCAGGATCGTGGTCAAGCGCGACAGCGCGGCTTCGGTCCCCGAGGCGAGCAAGAGGACCGCGAACTCTCCGCCGAGAGCCGCCATGCGGCTGTCCTCGAGGTTCGCGCCTGCGCTGTGAAGAATGCCCGAAAGGTCACTCACGATGCCGGGGCGATCGGGTCCCACGGCGGTCACGACCAGAAACTTTTTCTCGCTCGACATCGCTGCCTCCGGTGGTTCGGGTGCTTCGAGCGTTACCACACTCGTGTCCGGATTTTGGGGTAAGCTTCGCGAACTTCCATGACTCTGGCTCAACGCCCGCGCAGGAACCGGCAGAGTGCCGGGATGCGGCGGATGGTCCGCGAAACCTCGCTCTCGGCAGCCAACCTGGTGCTGCCGCTGTTCGTGCAGGAGGGTACGGCCCAGCGCTCGCCGATCGGCTCGATGCCGGGCCAGGCGCGGCTGTCGATCGATCTCCTGGTCGAGACGGCGTCCCAGGCGTTCGGTCTGGGCGTGCCGGCGGTGGCGTTGTTTCCGGCGCTCTCCGACTCGCTCAAGGATCCGCGCGGCAGCGAGTCGCTCAACGCTTCGGGTCTCTTGCAACGCAGCGTTCGTGCGTTGAAGCAAGCGCTGCCCGAGCTCGTGGTGATCACCGACGTGGCCCTCGACCCGTATTCGTCGGACGGCCACGACGGCGTGGTCGTGGACGGAATCATCGACAACGACCAGACGCTGCCGCTCCTTTCCCAGATGGCGGTCGCGCAGGCGGACGCGGGTGCGGACGTGGTCGCACCTTCGGACATGATGGACGGCAGGGTCGGAGCGATCCGCCGGGCGCTGGATGCCGCCGGCCACACCCGGGTCGCGATTTGCAGCTACGCCGTCAAATACGCCTCCGCCTTCTACGGCCCATTCCGCGAAGCCCTCGACTCCACCCCACGGAGTGGTGACAAGAAGACCTACCAGATGGACCCGGCCAACCACCGGGAATGTCTGCGAGAGATCGAGCTCGACGTGGCCGAGGGCGCGGATTGGCTGCTGGTAAAGCCAGGCTTGCCGTACGCCGACATCATCCGACTCGTGCGCGATCACACGGCGTTGCCCGTCGCCGCCTATCACGTGAGCGGTGAGTACGCGATGCTGCACGCCGCCGCCGAGCGCGGGTTCATCGACTACGACGCGTGCTTGCTCGAAACGCTGACTTGCTTTCGTCGCGCGGGTGCCGACATCGTCTTCACCTACGCCGCGATGGATGCAGCGCGTTTGCTGAAACGCGGCACGTAAGCCCGGCGCACACACCCGCGCGCAGGCAGCGTTTTCCTGCGACCGATCCGCGCGCGCTCGCCTCGAGACGCTTGAAGCGTCGTGCGCGAGCCGGCATTGTTGCGAGTCAGGTCAATGGCTAAGAAAGACGATCCGCCGCTGGACGCGTTCGAGGATGACGGCTGGGACTTCGGTCCGCCCTCGGCACGGCGCTCCAGCTTACGTCCCGGAGTCAGGCGCAGCCTGCGGCCCGCGGCGGAAGCAGTGCGCGCCGTAGAGGCGCAGCGCAAGGACGACGCCCGGCGGATCGTTGACAACTTCGTCGAGTCCGGCTGGTCCGAGCCGCCGCAGGCCGACGACGAGCCCACCCTGATCGCCGCGACCAACGCGGTGGCCGCGGCCCTGGCGGGCTCGGCCGTGATCCACGAGGCCCCGGTCGTCGTCCCAGCGCCCCCCGCG
>JALYWZ010001135.1 GCA_030852505.1 Myxococcota bacterium
CATCACGCTGGCGCGGTCCGAAAGCTTCGGTGCTCCGCGCAGGTGCTCGACCTCGCGATCCACGCGCTCGCGGCTGCGGCGCTCGAGCTCGAGCAGCTCCGCGGCGCTCACGCCGCTCGCGGCGAGCGCTCGCGCGTGTTCGAGCAGCGGATCGCGCGAAAGGGCTTGCTCGAGCTCCAGGCGACTGCGATAGCTCGTGTCCACGTCGCTGCCGGCATGGCCGAGCAGCCGCACGCAGTCGAGCGTGAGCCAGGCGGGCGAGCGGGTCTTGCGCACGTGAGCCACCGCGGCGCTCGCCGCGCGGTAGGCCGCGCCGAGCCCGGGACCGTCCTGAAAAAACGGCTCGAGGTTTGGCAGCGTGCGAGCGCGGAGCTCGACCCACCCGGGGGGCGTGCGCACGCTGATCCCGAGCCCGTTGTCCTCGCACACGAACAGGACGGGCAATTTGTGGTGCTGGTGCGCAGCCCAGCCGGCGGCGTTCAGCGCACCGAGCGCGGTGCTGTGGTTGATCGAGGCGTCGCCGAAGCTGCAGACGACGATCGAATCGCCAGTCGGGCCGAGGCCGAGGCGCGCCCGGCGCTCGATGCCGAAGCCGAGCCCGAGCGCGCGCGGCAAATGCGAGGCGATGGTGCTGGTCTGCGGGATGATGCCGAGCTCACGGCTGCCGAACACCTTGTGGCGCCCACCGCTCGCGGGATCGCTCGCTGCCGCGATCAGCGACAGCAACACCGCGCGCACCGGATCGAATCGAGGCACGGCGCGAGCCCGTTCCACGAAGAAGGCGCCGTCGCGGTAGTGGACCATCGTCGGGTCGCTCGGCCGCGTGAGTCGCCCGAGCACGACGCTCGCCTCGTGGCCCGCGGAGCAGATCGTGTAGTGACCCTCGCCGCTCGCGCGGAGCTCGTGCGCCGCGCGGTCCAGGTGGCGCGTCAGCAGCATCGACTCGAGCAGCTCGAGCCCGAGCTCGCGTCCGAACGGGAACGCGGCCGCGGAGGCGACGTCTCCTCTTTCAACCTCGTCGCGGAAACGCTCGATCAGATGCCGAACGCGCTCGAGCGGCATGTCGGAAAAGATACACGAGGTTCGAGGGTGGAAATTTCTGTTCTGGTTGCGATTCTGTCGATCCGGCCCGCCGGCAGTCGAGATCCGGCGCGCTGGGCACCGGCATTGAGAGTAAGTATGGTTTCGCTTCCTTTTTCGAGACCCATGCGCCTCGCTTTCGTCGTCGGTTCTGCGTACGAGAAGAACGGCCAGCTTCCGCTCCTGAGCTCCGTCGAGATCGATGGCCAGTATCTGGCTCGGCGGCTGGCCCTGGACGACGTCGGGGCCACGGTCGTGGAGTTGCCCGCGGAGCGCGGCGTAGCCGAACGGATCGAGCAGGCGCTCACCGATCAGCCCGGGCCGATCGAGTCGGTGCTGGTGGTGTTCTCCGGCTACGGCGTGTATTCGAAGGACCGCGGCGCAGCGCTGCTGCTCGACGGAGACCGCTTGGGGACGTTCTCGTTCGTGCGGCTCCGGAGCTTGCTCGAGCGGTACGCCGAGGCCTCTTGCGTGATCGCAGAGGTGCTGATGATCGGCGAGGGCGCGGCAGACCTGAACGCCGCGAGCGGCGCGATTCACGGCGCCCTCACCGAGCGCCATGCTCGCGGCACCTGCGGCTTGATCGCCTTGCGGCCGAGTGAGGAGCGCGAGACCAACGAGCCCGTCGTCGCCGCGATGGTCACCGCGGCGCTCGATTGGCTCTCGGCGAGCGGCGGCGAGTCCACGATTTCGATTGCGACTCTGTTCGAGCAGCTGAAGACCGACGAGCGCTTCGCGAGCCTGCCGCTGATGCGGCTGGTCACGAGCGCATCGCCATTCCTGCTGGTCGGGAAGAACGGCAAGGGCACCGCGCGCGCTCAACGGATATCCGCAGTCCCGGCTGCCCCGCCTCCGGCCGGCGGCTGGCCCGAGACGATCACCGCACCGCCGCCCGCGGTGGCCGCCGTAGCCGCGCCAGCACCAGTAC
>JALYWZ010000373.1 GCA_030852505.1 Myxococcota bacterium
GCGGATGGAGCGAAACCCAGGTTGATTTCAGGAAGCTCGAAGGAAGGCCGTATCGGGAAGAGGCCTTGGACGGAGTGACCCTCGAAATTCGCCAAGAGCAACCAGCGGAGCTCGTGAATCGTGGCTAGGGCGAGGAAGGCGCAGACTCGAGGCCGGGATGACTTCCTAGAGCCCGCCAAACGCGCATTGGCGGACCGGGTTGGTTCCTTCTGCTCCCGACCGGATTGCATGCAGCCCACCAAGGGCCCGCATACCGAAGAGAACAAAGCGCGCAGTATCGGTAAGGCGTGTCACATCCACGCAGCGGCGAAAGGCGGACCTCGCTTCGACGAGACCCAAACGCCAGAGCAACGTCGCGATGCTGCCAACGGGATCTGGTTGTGCTCCAACCACGCCGCGGAGGTGGACGTTGACGAGGTTCGCTTCCCCGCCGAGTTGTTGAAATCCTGGAAGGCCCAGGCGGAACGAGCCGCAGATCTCCGTATGGCGCAGCCCATCGTGACGTGATCGGCTGCAGGACTCTTGGCCGCCGCGACCGAGCTGCTGGAACATCCGCAGTCGCTGCCCGGTGGCACGTGGCTGGCTCGTCCCGAGATGGATCGCGTTCGCGAGTTCATCCAGCAGGCCGACGCTGGCGTGCTCGCCCTACTTGGTCCGCCTGGGTCTGGAAAGTCTGCGTTCCTGGCCCGACTTGGGTGCGACCTGCGCAGCGAAGGATGGAACGTCGTTGCGATCAAAGCCGACCGGCTCCCGAGCTCCGTAGCTGCGGCGAGCGACCTGCAGCACCACTTCGACCTGGAACTGCCGGTGTCGCGGGCGATGTATGCCCTCAGCCGGAACGCGAGGACCGTTCTACTCGTCGACCAGCTCGATGCGCTCGCCGATTTGGCGGACGCCAAGACCGAGCGCTTGGCGGTGCTGCTCTCCTTGATCTCCAGCGTCAAGGCTTCTGGGATCCCGGTGGTGTGCTCCGTGCGGGAGTTCGATTTCAAGCACGACACCAGGTTCCTGGGGCTCGCCGCAGACGAGCTTCGCCTGGCGCCGCTCGCTGCATCCGACGTGGAGGAGGTTCTCGTGAGCCGAGGGATCGACACCGCCCGCGTCCTCGACGCCTGAAGCTCGGCGAAGCCCTCGATCCGGACGCACGCTCGATCGCTTTACTCCAGAGCATCCGCGACACCGTGAGCGCAGAGGATGCGGGTGCCCTCGAGACGGCGATTCACGCTTCCGAGCCGTCGTCACAGTCCCTTGCCCGGCCCGTAACCGCGCGGCGGGCTGCTCGGATGATCAATCGCGAACACCGGCTCCGGCTCCTTCAAGCGCTGCCAGCCGCGATGTTGAGCGACCGGACGCGATCTCAGATCGAACAAGAAGCGCGTGTATTCGGCGAGAATGGCCGCGTCAGGGGATTGACCGAAGTCAAGCGCATCGGTAGCCCCATGTCCGCTGAGCAGATGGCAGCCGCGGAAGACAACCACGTATTGCAGTTGTTCGAAGACCTTCCCGACAGCACTGGATTCCAGCACCCCAAACGCATCATGGACGGGGGAGCCATCGAGGCCGGGCGCGAGCTGGCGACGCTGGCGAAGAAGCTGCCCGGGCGCGCAGTGGCGCTGATCGATCAACTGGCGCCCGAGCGCAACGAGATCCCGGTCGCGCTCGCCATTTCCGCGCTGTCCGAAACCGACATGCCCACCTCGAATTTCTGCGAGCTGGTGAGGAGCTGCAACGCTCGCGGGTTCTCGTCCGGGGAGTTTAGGGACGATGCGGCCCGGGCCCTAGCTCGGCGTGCTGATAGCGGGGAAGGATTGCCGGAGTTCATCGTCAACATGCTTCGGGGCTGGCTGGCGGAAATACCTGTCGGCGCGCGCACCAAACCGGCGCTCACCTCGGATAGGAATGAGGGTTCGCCTCCCTTCTTGCTGGGAGGGGGCGGGATCTTCGCCCTGCAAGCCGGCAACTTCAACGTGCTCGATGCGCTTCTCGTGGCACTCTTGTCCGCGAAACCGCCGCGAACGGCGGAGTTGATGAGTGTGCTGCAAGAGCATTTGCAGCGAGACGAGGAACCGATTGCGTGGAGAGCTTTCGCTCATCGCCTCGAGCACCTTCGACACTGCGATAAGAGCAGCGCGAGTGAATTCATCGCGGAGTTGTTCCGTCGGTACCCCGAGGCTCTGGAGTGTCGCGCCGGAGTCACGTCGCTTGCGTGGGCCGGGTGGTGGGCCGATCCGTCGGTGGTGAAGACCTGGCTCGATCTGCTGGCTCGAAGCGCGTGGGAGCACGCAGCGGAAGCCGTCGGCGAGCTGACGGCGCTGTTGGCGATCCGACCTCAGCCGCTGCCCTGGGCGGAGCATGACCTGCGACAGATCATCGCCAGCTCTCACGATCAGAGTCAACTGCTGGGCGCGGCAGAGTTGACCGCGGATCTGTGGCGGGATCCTGCCAGGCGTGCGCGCGCTTGCCCGTATCTCTGTGATCTGGTTCGCCTTCAACAGCCCGCCATCGACCAAGTCGTCCTCAAGTGTCTTGCCCACGACGATGTCGGCGTCGACGATCTGGCTCGCGAAGTCCTTCAAGCGTTTGTTGCGAGAACCGAGCCTGTGCCTACTGGATGTTCCCACGACCTGATCTCGTGGCTCTCGACGTTCGTGCACGCTGATCCGGCATCCGTGCACCAGCTCCTTACGCCGCTCGTTTCCGCCATCGCAAAAGATCCCGACGCGATCCGGATCGGATTTGCTGCCGGTGAGCTGGTGAACACTGCACTGACTCTCCAACGCATGCCGAGCTTCCGCGAGCAAGGGTTGGACCTTTTCGAGCAGCTGCTGGCGCTCGACCTGTACGGTGCTCGCGGCGCGCTCGACGAAATCGACTCAGCTCGCCGATGAACGGCGTCAGGTTGCATCTTCGAGCGGGAAGAGCTCGCCGTCGTCGGACATGCCCAGCGGGAACTCGCAGCGGCGGAGCCAGGCGCTGGACGTGACTTCGGGAACGGGCGGCTGCTTCAGGCGCTGCTCTATACGGACGATCGCGTCGGCCAGGAGTGAATCCTCGATGTTGACGGAGACGTCGGCGAGCAGTTTCCAGTCGTCATCGTCCGGTAGGTGGAGCAGGAAGATCAGCGTCTTGCCCTCGAACTCGTGCTGACCCAGCACCCTGAAGTGCGAGTCACGCCGAGCGATGTGGAGCATCCAGTTTGGCCGTTCGGCGTCGGGCGCCTCGGGTTCGGAATCGAGCAGCGCGTCCACGTCGGCCATGTGGTTCGACAGGATCACGAACCGGTGCGTCGTCACCATTCCGCCGAGTCGCGGCGTTGCGTCGGTGAAGCCTCGTTCGCGCAGGACCAACCCGGGCCGGTAAGTCTTTGCCAGCTTTCCAGACAGATTCACGTCGCGCGCGAAGAGCTGAAGGCCTGGATAGGTGCGGTTGATTGCGGCTTCGAGGTCTCGATCGGGGATCATACGAGGCCTCCGCGTGAGCCTGCGGCCGAGGTGTCAATTTCGTGATAACCGTGCTGTCGGTCGGCTTGATGCTTGCGCGATTCGTGCCGGTTCGAGTCGCGACTTTGCTGGGCGAGATCCACACCGAAGTCCTGCTCGGCGGCGAGGGCGTTGTGCGCGCGGCAGCGAAGCGCGAGATTTGCCGGCGTGTGCTCGCCGCCCATCGCGAAGGGCATCACGTGGTGCAACTCGAGGCGATGCGTCTCTCGGCAGCGCTGCCCCGCGTCGTCGATGTACGCGCAGCGGTCCTGGTCGCGCTCGAAGACGGCGCGCCGAACGGCGGCCGGGACATGCCTCCCGCGCTGGCGCGGTTGCTCGGGCTCGGCTCCGTCCGTTTCTCCGCTATCCGTCCACTCCGTAGGGGCTTCCTGCGCGGTGCGCGGCCTTTGCTTTGTCGGCTTCTGCGCTGCTGGCTTCTGTTCTGCAAGGGGCGCTCGAGGACGCTTCGTTCCGGCACGCTTCTGTCGTTCGAGCTCGGACACGAACACGCGCATCGCGCGCAGCTGGAGCTCGTCGAGGGGTACCCGCTCGACCGAGTGAGACAACAGCGCCTGTGCCCGTTCGACGAGCTTCACGTATTCTTCGCCAGCGGTGAACTGGACGCGATAGCGCTCAGGTGCCAGCCGCGCTGGCGCGGAAAGGTCCCGCGCCGGTTCCGGCACCTCGACGGGCGGCGCGAAATCGGCGGAGGGGATGGGCGGCGCGGGCTCCGGTGTTCGATCGTGTCCGGGCGCAGCTCGGTCCGGGTCCGCCTGATCGACGTCGTTCGAGCATTCGCGCGGATCTCTAGTGGGCTCTGCGCACTCCGTCCAATCGCGAGGCCGCTCGCCGGGGGTGAGCTCGCGAACCGGGCACAGCGACTCGACGAACTGGCTCCAGGTTGGCGGGGTGGGCACGACCCGCGCTGGCGCGGGCCCGAGGGGGTCGATGCGAGCGGGCACGTCCGGCAGAGGGTCGAGCCGGCGGACGAGGCGTGCGATTTCCTTCTTGGTGCGATGCTTGGCGCGAGCCAACACCTCGGTCAGGTTCTCGGCGGTGAGGTGCGGACCGAGCAGGAGCAATCCGGTGAGGTGGAGCTCGCCGGATGCGACGGCGTCGAGCAACGCCGGAAAGCGCCGAACCAGACGTGCGGCGGCGACGCGGCGGAACGCTTCGTCTTCGGAGAAGCGCAATTCATAAATGCAGTAGGTATAGGCGCTGGAACAGGCGCGGGTGCGGTGAAGGCCGCGCGCTTCGACCTCGGCAAGGTGGGCGAGCAGCGCGGCGAGGAGCTGATTCGAGCGGCCCACGAGGCGCCGCGTCGCGGCGAGTAATTCGCCGTCGGAGAGCTCGGCGGGCAATGAAACCGGAGAGACCCAATCGGCAGCGTCCATGCGCCGCACTGTACACCCTGGTTTTCAGAGCTTCTCAGGTGCGCGCTCGCGAACGTTCGAACGCACGGACGACGTTCGAGCCGCAGACTGGCGCGAAGACTGCGTAATCGGGCGCACGCTCGAGGCAAACGCCAAAGAATCGTGTCAGCCGCGAAGGCTGGCGAGTCATGCTCCAAAATTGTGTCAAGCGCGAAACCAAGAAAGCAGCTCGCCGCGTGTTGGATCGATGAAGCGCGGCTCCTCCGCGGTCATTGATGAACAGCCTGTTGCCCGCGATGTACACCTGCTGGGTCGCTGGCGACCGGCGCTCGGACCCTGCGCGATAACACTCGCAGAAAGCCGTTCGCGCCGGTGCTCGGGCTGGAGTCCAACGACTCCCCACGTCGCGGTGAGCAATCCTGACGCTCGACGTGTATGGCGCCCGCAACGCTCGAGGAGCCGACTCGGCTCGCCGATGAGCGGGGTCAGGCAGTCCGACGTTGCAACGCACCACCCGTTGCTCCGCCCAAGCGAGTCGCGAGGTCGCAAAGATTTCGAGAGGATCAGTCACCCGACGCCCGCCGCTGGGGTCGCCGGCGCAGCTCCCAGACCACGTTCTTGCAGGTACTGCGGATAGTCCGGACGACCTGGTTGGAGCAACCTGTTCCGGAAGAACTTGCGCGTGCCGCATTGGAT
>JALYWZ010001136.1:0-1328 GCA_030852505.1 Myxococcota bacterium
GCGCCGGCGCGGCCGGAGCGAACGGCGGCTCGGGCGGCGGCGCGAGCGTGGTCGAGAAGTTCAGCTTCTTCGTGACGAGCCTCGCCGGCATGCGCAAGCTCTCGGGCAGCCAGGACGGCTTCGGGGGCGATCTGCGCTTCGGCGAAAAGACCGGGCTCGAGGGCGCGGACAAGATTTGCCGGACTCTCGCCGAAGAGTCGATGCCCGGCGCCGGACAGAAAGAGTGGCGCGCGTTCCTGAGCACGAAGAGCGTGAACGCGGCCGATCGCGTCGGTGAAGGGCCCTGGTACGACCGGCTCGGCCGGCTCGTCGCCAAGACCAAGTCCGATTTGCTCTCGGAGCGCCCGAAGGGCGCCGACGCGGCGATCATCGAGGACCTCCCGAACGAGACCGGCACCCCGAACGGCAAAGACGGCTGCAACGGCACTGATTGCCCCGACAACCACGACGTGCTCACCGGCAGCAAGTCGAACGGGACCCTGGACAGCGGCAGCAGCACCTGTGACGACTGGACCAACACCATGGCCAGTGGTCAGCCGCGCATCGGGCACTCCTGGACCGCGTTCAGCGGCATGAACTGGATCCAGGCGCACAATGCCGGCGGCTGCCAGGCGGGCGTGGAGCTCGTGCAAAAAGGCGGGACCAACGGCGTGCCCACGGTGGGCGCCGGCGGCGGCTACGGCGGCATCTACTGCTTCGCGCTGACGCCGTAACCCGCGAGCGCGGCTCTTTCAGAGCCGCGGCCGACGAAGGGCGCCGAAGGGCGCCCTTCGCGTTTCTGGCGTCAGGCGACGCCGGCGACCACTTCTTCGGCGGAGGCCGGAGGGCTGCTCTCTTTGACGTCGCTCGCGCGGGCCACGATCGAGTCGCTACGGGAGACGGCGCCCTCGTTCACGCGCACGCTGACGATGCGCGACACGCCGGGCTCGCCCATCGTCACGCCGTACAAGACGTCCACGCTCTGCATGGTGCTCTTGATGTGCGTGATCATGATGAACTGCGAGTGCGACGTCATCGAGCGCACCATCTCGTTGTAACGAGTGACGTTCGCCTCGTCGAGCGGCGCGTCGACCTCGTCCAGGATGCAGAACGGGGAGGGGCGATGCTGCATGATCGCGAAGATCAGCGAGACGGCCGTGAGCGCCTTCTCTCCGCCGCTCATCAGGTCGATGTTGCCGAGCTTCTTGCCGGGCGGCTGAGCCACGATCTCGACGCCGGTCGATAGCAGGTCTTCCGGATCGGTGAGCTGCAGCTCGGCGCGGCCGCCGCGGAACAGCTTGCTGAACGTCTTCTTGAACAGGTTGTTGACCTCGTCGAAGGTCTCGCGG
>JALYWZ010001136.1:1338-2007 GCA_030852505.1 Myxococcota bacterium
CCGCGACTCCTTGTTCATGTGACGGATCGCGCGATCGAGCTCCTCCAGGGCGCGCTCGATGTCGACCTTCTGGTCGTTCAGATCCTTGAAGCGCTTCTCGGCGTCTTCGTGCTCGGCGCGGGCGTCGAGGTTGACGGGGCCCATGCGATCGATGAGCTGAGTCAGCTCGTCGATCCGCCGGCGGTGCTCGGGATCGGGCGCGGGTCGAGCGTGGTAGTCGCCGACGATCCGGTTCAGATCGAGGCCGCGGAAGCGTTCTCTGATGTTGGTGAGCAAGTGCTCGCGCTCGAGCTCGATGCGCTGCACGGCCATCTCGTGCTTGCGCGCCTTGGCGTCGTGCTCCTCGAGCCCGTCGCGCAGCGTCTTCAGCGACAGCTCTTGCTCGTTCAACGCTTGGCGGTGCTGATCGAGGGCCTCGCGCGCTTGCTCGAGGGCGACGTGGGCCTCCTTCGAACGCGAGAGGGCTTCGACGCGGGCTTCGCGCCCGATCAGGATCTTGGCGGCGGTCTCGCCGTAGGCGTTGGCGGCCTCGTCGAGCTCGACGTGCAGGCGCTCGGCCCGGGTGCCGAGCTCCGCCAGCGACGACTCGACGCGGGCGTGCGAGGTGCGCGCCGCCTGGAGCTGCTCCTTGACCTGCGCCAGGTGCACTCGGCGCTCGGTGACGAGCGT
>JALYWZ010000374.1 GCA_030852505.1 Myxococcota bacterium
TCACGTAGGCGCGCCCGCGAGCCAGCGCGCGGAGCTCGGCCTGTTCGGCGCGCTTTCCGAGCTCCTCGAAGCGCCGCGTCGATTGCTGCTCTTCGCGCGTCAGGTTGGCGAGCAAGCGCTGGATGTCGGCTGCCGCGGCCGGCGTTGCCGGCGGATCGGTGGGGCTCGCGCTGCTCGCCGCCGCGACCGACACCGACGCCAGAACGGCCGCCAGCCGTCTCATGCGAGCAGCAACTTCCGCACGCTGAACTGCGCCGAGCCGGCGCCGAGCGCCGCGCCCGCCGCCACCAGCCCGAGGCACACGTGCCAGGGCAAGAACCGCGGCTCGAGCCCGAGCAGCGTGAACAGCGCCGGGTCCGCGTTCTCGCGCAGGATCAGGAACAGCGCGAGCAACAAGAACAGCGCGAACACGCTGCCGAACAGGCCCTGCGCCGCGCCCTCCACCACGAACGGCCGGCGCACGTAGGCGTCGGTCGCGCCCACGAGCTTCAGCACCTCGACCTCGATCCGCCGCCGCTCGAGGCTGAGACGCAGCGTCGAGGACACGACGCTCACCACCGATGCCAGCACCACCAGCGCCAACAGACCTGCCGCGGCCACGCCGCGCGACAAGAGCGAGCCAAGCCGTTCGCTCCACGCCTCGTAGGTCTGCACCGCGTCCACCTGCGGCAACAGCGACAGCTGCGTCTTGAGCTTCTCGAGCTGCTGGCTCACGAGACCAGGCGTGAGCTCGAGCTCGAGCGACGCGGGAAAGGCCTCGCCGGGCAGCGCGTCGAGGATCGGATCCACGCCGCTGCCGGCGATCTCGCGCCGCGTCTCTTCGCTCGTCACGCGCCGGACCCGCGACACGCCCGCCGTTTTTCGCAGCGCGCTCTCGAGCTCGGAGATTTGCTCGGTCGTGGCCGTGGACTTCAGGAATACCGAAGCGCGCCCAGTGCTGCCCCAGCGCTCCTTCAGCCCTTGCACGTTCACGACCACGAGCAGCGCCGAGGCCAGGCACACGAAGGCCACGGCCACCGAGAACACGCTCAGGACGTACAGCTTCGCGTCGCTCTTTGCGCCGCGGAATGCCCGCTCGACCGGCGAGATGCTCATCGCGTCAAAAGGCTCCTCATCGGCTCCTCACGCCACCTGGATCCCCGACACGCTCGGATCTTCGTCGAGCCCGTGTCGCGAGTCCGCGGCGCGTCCTTCGTCCAGCACCACTACCCGGCGCGGCCGCACGTCGAGCAACGAGCGATCGTGGGTCGCGAACAGCACCGTCACGCCGGTAGCGTGGATGTCCTCCAACAGGCCCAGGATGTCGACGGCCAGCAGCGGGTCCAGATTCCCCGTGGGCTCGTCGGCCAGCACGATCGCCGGCTCTCCGACGATCGCTCGCGCCACCGCGACCCGCTGCTGCTCGCCGCCCGAGAGGTGGCGCGCAGTGTCACTGCCGCGTCCGCCCAGCCCGACTCGCTCGAGCGCCTCGCCGACCCGGCTGCGGATCGTGCGCTGCGGCAAGCCCAGCACCTCGAGCGGCACCGCGACGTTGTCGAACACGCTCCAGTTCCCGACCAGCTTGAAGTCCTGGAAAATCACGCCGATGTTGCGGCGCAGGAAGGGGATCGAGTCCGGCGTGAGTCGCCCGATTTCCCGCCCCAAAAACAGGATCCGCCCGCTGTCAGCCTGCTCCGTCGCATACACGAGTCGGAGCAGCGTGCTCTTGCCGGCGCCCGACGGCCCGGTGATGAACACGAACTCGCCGCGCGCGATCTCGAGCGACAGCCCGCGGAGCACGGCGGTGTCGGCCCGATAGGCTTTGTGCACGTCCTCGAAGACGAGCACGGGACGATGCGCCGCTTGCGGATCGAAGCGATTCGCCGGACCACGCATGAGTGGCCGGAACATCTTGCCCTTTCCGGCAAATCCCATTGAGTCCCCTCTGGTAACCGCTACGGGCCGAATGGCACAACTTTTCGGCCCGCCGCAGCCCCGTTGGGCCGCAGGCAGCCGCCCGAACGGCGCCTGGTACAAATCACGAATCAAATCACCGATTTAGCGGCGGATCGCGCGCTGTTGCCCAGCTTCTCGGCGGCCGGTTATCCTCGCGCGACGGAGGGGTGCTCGGCATTGCCCTCGGGCCCAGCCTCATGCCTTTCATCGCGCAGTCGCCCGTTCGAGACGGCTTTTTCGGCCGGGCGGTGGCTAGAGCCGCGACGGCTGCGCCGGTGTTCGCTGCGACGGCGTGCCTCGATCAGGCAACTACCCGCGACTGGAGCTATGCGGCGATCGCGGTGGCGGGCTGCCTCGGGGCGGGCGTGGGAGCGATCGCGGCGGTCGGCGTGTGCGCGTGGACGGGCTTCTTGGGCCGCCTGGGGCGAAGGCTCACGATCGCGTTCTGGTTCGGGACCGCTGTCGCCTGCGCGCTCGCGATCGCCGTGGATCTCGGGCTCCCTGCGCGGCTCGGCGGACGCTACGCCGTGCTCGCGATCGCCGCCGGGTTCTCTCTGCTGCTCGGCGCCGCCGTCTTTGGTCTGGCCGGCCTTGCCCTGACGCCAGCACGCGAGCTCCGGAGCTGGCTCGAGCGGCGTGCACCGAAGGAACGGTTCGCGCTCGGAGCGGCCGCTTTGACGGCGGGGCTGTTGCAGAGCCGGCTCGAGCAAGACTGGTTGGTGGGGCCGTACCCGCTCGAGCGCACCGCGCTGAGGGCCGGAGTGTTCGGCGCGCTGCTGTTCGCGGCTTTCTGCGTCAACCTGCCTGCGTTCCGGGCGCGAACCGCGGGGGCAGCGCTCGGGGTTCTGGCCGCGATCGGGAGTGTGCCGTTTCTTGCGATACGGGAGCAAGACCGGGCGCTCCCGGCCGCGATCGTGGGAGCACCGTACGCGGGCCTCTCGATGGCGGCCTACCGGCGAGCGTTCGACTGGGACCGGGACGGTTATTCGGCCGCGCTTGCCGGCGGCGATTGCGACGATTGGGACTCGCAGGTGAACCCCGGCCAACGCGAGGTGGCCCGAAACGGCCGCGACGACAACTGCCGGGGCGGAGATAGCGTCGTGGAAGCCGGCGCACGCTACGATCCGGAGTCCGTGGCGCGGCCGGAGCGCGCCTCACCCGTGAGCGTCGTGCTGATCACGGTCGATACCCTGAGCGCCGCGCACGTCAGTGGCTACGGCTACGCGCGGTCGACGACGCCGCACGTGGATCGCTGGGCGCGTGAGCACGGCCAGCTGTTCGAAAATACTTATTCTCCCGCGACCTCGACGCAGTACGCGCTCTCGGCCGTGATGCGCGGCGTGTACCCCCGTCGGCTGAAATGGTCGGCGGTGGACAGCAAGGACGATTTCGGCGTGGTTCGCCTGATCGCCATGCCCACGCAGGAGTGGCGCTGGGCGCTCTCGGAGTGGTTGTCACGACGGGGGATGCTCACCCTCGCTTTCGTGGACGACGGCGACTCGAACTACCTCGACAAGCGCCACAACATCGGCGGGCGCTTCGACGAGTGGACCGACGGGCGCCAGCTGTCGCCCGTGACCGACGACGCGGCGTTGTCGCGAGCCGTGGTCGCGCGCCTCGCTCAGCTCACCCCGGACCAGCGCTTCTTCCTGTGGGTTCACTACTTCGGCCCCCACGACCCGAGCACCCAGCATGCCGGGCTTCCGGTCTTCGACGCAACCACGGCCGACCTCTACGATCACGAGATCCTCGCCTTCGATCAGGGCGTGGCCGCTCTGCTCGACGCGCTGGTCGCTCGTCAGGCACGGGGGGAGCCGCTCGTGGTGGCGCTGCTCGCCGATCACGGTGAAGACCTCGAAGAACATCACCGCTCGCACGGCCACACGCTGTCCGAGGACAGTGTTCGCGTGCCGCTGGTGCTCTCGGCGCCCGGTCTGGTACCCGGCCGCGTGGCGTCGCTCGTGAGCACGATCGACCTCTTTTCGACCTTGCTTCGCTACACCGAGACTCCGCTGCCCCCCGGTCTCGACAGCCGAGATCTCCGGGCGCCTTCCGCGCAGCGCGTCGTGCTGTCCGAGATCTGGAGCTACGCGTCGAGCAAAGCTCGTGTCTCTGATCGGGTCATGGCGACCGACGGCCGCTACCGTTTCGTGCGCCACCTGATCCAGGGCTCCGTCCAGTTCGAGAGCGTGGCGCAAAGCCCTGCACGACAGCTCGATCCCCCGGCGAACGCGCGGCGTGCCGCGCTCGAACACACGGTCGACTCGTATCTGGATCAGGTCGAACCGCCCGATTTCTAGCTCCTCGGGCTAAACTGGGCGCGCTCTGGCTTTCCGCATCGTCTACTTCGGTCTCCCGCTCGGCGCGCTGTTGCTGGCCGAAGACGGTCACGCGCTCGAGCTGTGCGTGCTGTCACCGGTGGCCGCTCCCGGCGAACGGCGTCTCCGGCGTCGTGTGCACACTCCCGTGCTGCGGGCGGAGGAGCTCTCGGAACGTGAGCCCGAGCTGCTTTCGCACTTCGAGCGAGAGCGTCCGGAGCTGCTCGTCAGTTGGTTCTGGACCCGACGCCTCACGCCGGACTGGTTGGCGATCCCGAGAACGGCGGCGCTCGGCGTGCACCCGTCGCTGCTCCCGCGTCACCGCGGCCCCGACCCCTACTACTGGGCGATCGACGCCGGCGACTCGGAGACCGGCGTGACGGCGCACCTGCTCGAACCGAGCTACGACACCGGCGCGCTGCTCGGCCACGAGCGGCTCGCGATCGGCTCCCGCAATTCCTGGCAGCTCGCTCGCGCGCTGGATCGACCCAGCTTGCGCCTGCTGCGGCGTATCGTCTCGGATTTCGCGCGCGGAGTGCCGCCCGCTGCCGTGCCGCAGGACGAAGGGCTCGTGACGCTCGCGCCCATCCCCGAAGGTGACGAGCTGCACGTTCGCTGGGAGTGGTCCACCGAGCGCGTCCTGCGCCGGATCCGCGCACTTTCGCCCGTACCCGGTGTGGCGCTCGAGATCGCGGGCACGCAATTCCACGTCACGGCCGCGCGGCCCGCGCCCTCACACCTCGCGGCGCTCGAGCCGGGGGAAGCAGATCTGCGCGGCGGTGTCGCGCTCCGGACCGGCGACGGCGCCGTTGTAGTCGAACAGGCGCGGCTCGGCGATGAGCGCCTGGTAAACGGCTCCGAGCTCGCCCGGCTGCTCCAGAGCTCGACCGAGTAGCTGAAAATCTGCCGGTCCCAAGACTTCTGGCACCGGCGCCAGCTGGTATAGACTGCTCGGCGGAGGCAATCGAGACGATGGATCCGATGACGGCGGCGCGCACCGCCCGTGAGGGGTTGGCGAGGAGTCTCGGCTTGCTGCAGTCGCCGGCGCTTCCCCCGCAGCTGTCGCGGGTCGTCGAGCAGGTGGCCCAGGCGATGGGCTTGTTGCATCGCATCGAAGCCACGCGCGGCGGTGCCTTTGCCGAAACCGCGCCGCAGGCGCTCGCGATCACGCGCCAGGCGCTCGGCGAGCTCCAGTCGTTCAACCTGCCGCACCCCGAGGTCGAGGGCGCGCTCGAGGCGATCGCCGGCGCGCTCGGAACGATTCACCAGCTCGCGCAGGCCGCGGCTCAGCA
>JALYWZ010001137.1 GCA_030852505.1 Myxococcota bacterium
CGCCCAAGACGCGCCCGGCGCCCCAGGTGCCCGCGCGCACCGCGGCAGTCGAGGCGCCGACCGTTCGGACCCCGAACACCGTCGCCGCCGAGACTCGCTTCGGTCGCGTCCCTTTGCCGCAGGGAGCGACCGTCACCCTGCGCACCAAGTACACGGTCCGCGCCACGCTCGTGACGAGCATCGAAGAGGGCAGCTCCACTCAGTCGATCGAGGTAGACGCCGCGGAGAAGATCGCGGTGCGCGTCGTGCGCTCGGGCGAAGACGGACCGCGCGAGGTGGACGTCGAGTACCTCGAGTCGAGGGGCAGCTTCCGGATGGACGGCATGCCGAACGACGACGACTCGAACGCGGGCAAACGTTTCAACGTCGTGTTCGAGGGCGACGAGCCGAAGGTCAGCAAGCGCACGGGCACACTCGAACCGGACGAAGATCGCTCGGTGCTGTTCGATCTGGCCACGGTGACCGGGTATTTCCCGCTGCTCGCGCCGCGCTTGCCGCGAGAGCTTTCGCCGGGGTTTCGGCTGCGCCTCGAGAGCCGTGATCTTTCCAAGATGTTCGGAGCCCGGGACGACATCGATTTCGAGGGTGGAGAGATCGCGCTGCGCGGTCGGTCGGCGAGCGACGCCCAGGTCGCCGTGTTCGACTGCCAGCTCCCGGCGAAGTTCGAGAAGGATGGCGTTCAGCTGAGCGTGGATCTGAAGGGCACGCTCGGCGTCCGCACGGCCGACGCGCGTCCGCTCGACGTCTCGCTCAACGGCACGCTCCGCGCGGATGCTTCCGCGCTCGGTGCGGGCGCCAGCCTGAACGGCACCGTCGCCGTCGAGCTGTCGCACGAGTACGCGCAGGCCGGGAGCGCGGCTCCTTAAGTGCCCTGGGCCGTATCCAGCAGCCAGCTCAGCATCTCGCCGACCAGGCGGTTGCCCTCGGGACCGAACTCGCCGTGCTTGGCTGCGGGGAGCAGGAAGAAACGCACGGGCTTGCCTGCGGCGGCCAGCACCTCGGTTCCGGCGCGCATGTGTCCGGTGGTCTCGCGCTCGCCGCCGAACACGACCACGGCCGTGGTGTTGCCGAGGTGCGGGAGCTTCGGCTGGCGCGGCGGGCCGCCCAGCACGACCAGGCGGTACTTCTCCGGATAGTGCGAGACGAGTGCCTCGGCCTTGGCGGCGCCCTGCGAATAACCGAACAACACCGGGTGCTCGACGTCGAGCGCGCCGCCGCGAGCGCGCTTCACGGCTCGCAGGGCTTGATCGATGCGCTGTCCGATGGCGTCGATGTCCTTGCCCCACTTGAAGCGGCCACCCGGGCACTTGCGGTCGCCCAGCAGAGCGATCACCGTGCCGACGCGCCGGGTCGCGGCGCTGAAGTTCTCGACGGCGCGCACGTTGCCGCAGAGGCCGTGCAGGTAAACGATCGCGAGCTCGCTGTCCGCCGGGCCCTGCACGACCAGAGCCTGCTTGTCGCCCGGCACATCGACCCAAGTCGGGATCCCCGGAACGAAGGCGGTGACCGCGGCGGCGCTCGGCGGCGGAGGGTCCGTCTTCTCGCTGCTCGGCGGCGTTGGAGCCGGCGCCTTTGCCGGTGCGGTCGCCGGGGGCGTCGGATCGAGCGCGAGCGCGCGATCGGGAACGTGTGCGAACGCGATCAGCGCCGCCAGAGAAAGGCGGCGCAGCAGCCGAAGTGTGGAGGATCGGTTAGTTCCGAGCACGCAGGGTGACTTTGCTCAAGATGGCGGGATTTCGCGAGCGGGCAAGCCGTTCGCCGGACTAAGCGGCGGAAGCTCTCGGACGGCCAACTTCGCAGCGTTTTGCCCACTAGTCACTACAAAGTCTCCAACCCGTCACGGTTGAAGTATCTCTTCGGGCCGCGAAAGGACGCAGATCCAATGCTCACATTCCGCGCCGCACTCATGGCTTCGATTTCCTTGGTTGGAACGAACGCGCTCGCCCAACAACCGGCGCCACCGCCCGCCGCGCCGCTGCCCCCCCCGCCCGCGGCAGCGCCGGGGC
>JALYWZ010000375.1 GCA_030852505.1 Myxococcota bacterium
ACCCAGCGCTCGGCCGAGGTGGCGCGCCTCGTTCGCGAGCAGCCCGAGCGCGACCCAGCCGAGCGCCCAGGCCACCCACACGATCGAGTGCTCGCGAAAGCCCAGCGCGAACGGCAGCGCCAGCAGCATCGGAAACAGCAGGCTGGTGGCCCCCGCGACCGGCGGCGTATTCGGCGAATAGACGAGGGGGTGCCCTTCGGCGAACGAGCGGGCGAACTGGAAATGGATGTACGCGTCGTCGAGCGGCGCCGCCGGGGTGCCGCCGGTTCGCTCGAGGACCCGCTGCAGCGCCGTTGCGGCCAGCACGGCGAGCGGGACGCCGATCGGCAACAGCTCGACGAGCCGCGGCCTCACGCGGGGCCAAGTCGTCGAAAAAACGGCGATCGCGCGCTGAACGAGCATGAAACGAGCACCCGGAAGTACCGCGGCCCAGGTTCCAGGTCGAGCGCGCCGAAATTTGAGCTATTAGCGCCGTCCTCCAGGCCCCCGCGATGAAGAACCCCTACTCCGAGATTGCTCCGCGCCTGCCCGAGGGCGAGCGCCTCGATCCTCGCTCCCTCGTCGCGTCGGCCGGGCCGATCGAGCTCGAGATCGGTCCCGGACGCGGAGGCTTCTTGTTCGAGCGACTCGCAGTCGAGCCCGCGCTCTGCATGATCGGGCTCGAGATCCGCCTCAAGTGGGCGAGCATCGTGGACCGAAAGCTGCGCGAGCAAGGGCTCGGCCAGCGTGCGCGGGTGTTCGCCGAAGACGCGCGGCGCGCGGTCGCGCGTTTCACCGACGCTTCGGTCACGGCCGTGCATCTCAATTTCCCCGACCCGTGGTGGAAGAAGCGCCACGAAAAGCGGATCGTGCTGGGCGACGGGTTGCTCGGCGAAATCGTGCGCGTGCTCCGGCCGGGCGGCGCGATGTTCATCCAGACCGACGTCTCCGAGCGCGCGGACCTGTACGAAGCCTTGTTCAAGGCTCGCCCCGAGTTCTCGTTTTCGGGTCAGAGTGCGCGCATCGAGCACAACCCGTTCGGCGCGCGCAGCCCACGCGAACACCGCGCGATCGCCGACGGCTTGCCGATCTACCGGCTCTACTACGAGCGTCGCTGAAAACGTTCACGGGTTTGCCGATGGCAATCCTGTCGCTATTCGGACAGTGCGCACTCGGGTCCACTTGCGCCTACCCGAGGACGCATGACGACACGACGCCGCTGGTTCGCACCGACCTCCGCTGGCTGGGCAACGGCCCTCTTCGCATTTTCGTGCGTGGGGTTCGCTGCCTGCTCCGCCGATGACGACACTGGGTCGAATGACACGCCCGTGACTCCGGTGACGGGCGGCCAGGCTCAGACCACGGGCGGAGCTTCCACCGGCGGCGCGACTGGCGGCGTGAGCACCGGTGGCACCTCGACCGGAGGCACGGCCACGGGCGGCGCTGCGACCGGCGGTGCCTCGACGGGCGGGGCGACCGGCGGCTCGGTCTCGGTGATGGGCGGGGCCGGCGGCGTAGGGAACGGCGGCCTTGGAAACTCGGGCGGAGGCGGCTCGGGCGGCCAACCAGGAAACAAGGGCGGCGCTGGGGCAGGCGGGATGGCGGTCGGCGGCGGCGGCGCGTCGAACGCAGGGTCCGGCGGTGGCGGCACCCCCAGTAACGGCGGCGGCGCATCGAGCGACTTCAAGCCCTGCCCGGCTGCCGAGCCCTGCAAGATCCTCCCGCTCGGCGACTCCATCACCGACGGCATCGGCTTCTCGGGCGGCTACCGCGTCGAGCTCTTCAACCAGGCGACGATGGACGGTCACGACATCACGTTCGTGGGCGGCTCGATGAACGGCCCGAGCATGGTGGCGGGCAAGACCTTCCCCAAGAACCACGAAGGCCACAGCGGCTGGACGATCAGCCAGATCGACGGCATCACCCCCGAGCCGGCGCTCAACCCCAAGCCGCACATCGTGCTCTTGCACATCGGCACCAACGACATGTACCAGATGCCGAACGGCGCCCCGGATCGCCTCGGCACGTTGATCGATCAGATCGTGACGACGCTGCCCGACGCGTTGCTCGTGGTCTCGAACATCATCCCGTTCCCGCAGGGCGCCAACGCGGTCAGCACCTACAACGCCGCGGTACCCGGCGTCGTGAACATGCGGATCAGCGCCGGCAAGCACATCATCCTGGTCGATCAGTTCAAGGGCTTCCCGACCTCCGAGCTCGGCGACGGCGTGCACCCGAACCAGGCCGGCTACGCCCGCATGGCCGGCGTCTGGTACGACGCGATCAAGTCGTATTTGCCGTAGCAGGCTCGCTCAGGGCAACCAACACTGCCGCTCGATCGCCGTCCAAATCCGTTCGGCGGCGACGGCGGCGCCCTCCGGGCTCAGCACGATGCCGTCGGCTCCGAAGTAATCGGCGCGGTCCGGAAAGCTCGGCCGGAGGTCGAGGAAGTGACAGCGCACCGGGCTGTTCGCGCAGGCCTCCTGGATCAACGGGCGCAGCACGTCGATGCGCGCGCGCAGGCCCGCGTCCTGGAGAAAGTCCGGATAGAACCAGTACACGACCGATTCCACGCCGCCTTCGGCCATGCGCGCGAACAGCGCCTCGGCGCCCGCGACCGCGTCCTTGATCTGCGCGCAGCTCTCGCTCGGCGGTTCGCAAACGGCTTGCAGCATGTCCGTCGCGCCGCCGTTCGAGATCACGACCTTGACGGGACCCGCCGCGAGCGCCGTGTTCAGCTGGTTCACGTTCGCGAACTGGTTTTGCGCCAGGAAAGAGTTGAGGCTCGACGAGTAGTTGCGCAGCGTCTCGCTCGGGCCGAGCCAGCCGCCGAGCCGCGCCTGCTCTTCGAGCGCCCCGACCATGCCGCTCAGCTCGACCAGCGAATCCCCCATCACGACCAGCTCCTCGGGCCGGGTCTCGGGCTCGAGGCAGATCGCGGGGCTGCGGCAGGCGCCGTCCTCGCAGTGGTGCTCGGAGCCGAGCGAGGCGCAGTCCGCGTCGTCGCTGCAAGTCACGTCGCACATCATCGCGACCAGCGAGCTCGGGCAGAGCGTCTCGCGATCGGGAACCGGCCCGCACTCGGCGGCCGCTGCATATCTTTCGCAGCTCGCCGACTCGCTGCAAGCCTTGGTGCACACGCCGCACACGCAGTCGAAGCCCTCACCGCAGCTTTGATCGCAGCGCGTGAGGAAATGCGTTTCGCTTCCGGTCTGGGGCCTGGCCGCGTCGTCCTTGCACGAGAGGGACAAGAGCCCCGCGAGCAACGAGACCCAAAGCGTTCTGTCAGTCGACATCGTCACTACCATTGCCCTGCGGTATCGGGCACTGTCCCACGTACATCACGACCTTGGTATGGTTCTCCGGGAGCTCTCGGGCTTCGTTGAAGCGCTCGACGCGTTCCCGCAAGTCGCCGAGCTTCCCTCTCAAAGTCTTGAGCGAATCGTACACCTCGTCCTCGAGCGGGTGCCCCGGCCAGATGTCGAGCGTGTACGTGCTGCCGCCGATGCGATCGGCGAGCTTGGGCCCGGTGCGCGCGGTGCGCAGCCGTCCGCCGATCGTGTTCACCATCGCCTTGAAGTGGTCGAACACGGCTGCCTCCCAGCCGACGGCGGAACCTAGCGGAACCACGAGCGAGCTCGCATGATAGGTGACGGGAGCGGCTTCGTCGTCGCGCTCGATTCGTCCTGCATCGACCAGCCGCCCGAGCCAGCCTTCGAGCTCGGCGGCGTCGAGCTGCGTGCGCTCGGCCAGCGCTTCCACCGAGAAGGGGCCCTCGCGATAGATGAGCGCCCACAGAAATTGCTCGAGCCCGTCCTCGGCGCGGTGCCCTCCGCTTCCGAGCTCTTCCTCGGAAGCGGCGCGGTAGGCGAGGCTGGCGCCGGAGCCGGTGGCCACCACCAGCCCGCTCTCGCACAGGTCGTGGAGCACGCCCCGCACCTGCACCTCGTCATCGCCCGCGAACCGATTCAGCACGTCCGCGCGCGACGCCGTGGCGTGAGCCTGGACGAAATCCAGGACCGCAACCCACAGCGAGCGCCCCTGGTCCGTCGAGCTCTCGCTCAGCCGCTGGATCTTGCGCTGGTAGGTGCGAAGCCCGAGCCCGAACATGTCCGCGCTGACCTTGCGGCTCACGCCCTGGCGTTCGAGCTCCCGCACCAGGTCGAGGAACACCTGATTGGCGACCTGCGCGAGCGGCGCTCGCGCTCCCCCCGACGTGGCCAGCTGGGCGATCAGCAGCGTCGTCTGCCGCACGATGGCGTGGATGAGGAGCTCGAGGGTCATGGGAAAGTGGCCAAGAGCCCCTCAGGCCGTCGGTGAGACCGGGAGCGCAATTCTAGCTAAACGCGAATTTGTGGGGGAGCGACCGGAATGTCATCCCCCCTAACGGCAGCCTGGTAGGCGGGATGCAGCCCAGGCTAGCCTCGGACGCGAGATGCGTCTGGCTTTTGCTGGTCTTGCCGCTCTGATCTGCGCGTGCGCCTGCGCCACGTACCGCGAGGACCTGAACCGCGGGCAGCGCCTCTACGACGAGAGCCAGTACGAGCGCGCGCTGTCGATCTTCCGGGTCCTCGAGGCCGATCAGGACTCCCTGAGCGCCGCGGACCGCGCGCGCTACTTTTATCTGCGCGGCATGACCGACTACCGGCTCGGCTTTCGTCGAGACGCCCGGCACTGGTTGGCGCTCGCCAAGGCGACCGAGAAGGAGCACCCAGGAGGGCTGACGAACGAGTGGCGAGAGCGCGCGGAGCGCTACCTGAACGAGCTGAATCGCGAGGTCTACGGGCTCGGCCCCGAGCCGGAAGACGACCCCGCGACCGCGACCGCTACCGAATGACGCCGTTCACTCGGCCGGCGGAATGTCCGAGTTTCTGCGGAGGACCGTCAGCTGATCTTTGGCGAGCAGCTTCTGCTTCTTGAGCTCCGAGATCTCGCGTTGCTCGCCCGGCGTCAGGTACGCACGCCGCCCGAGCCGTGTCACCGCTTCGTCCAGGTTCCTGTGCCTGAGCTCGAGCTCGCGGATGCGTTCGCCTTCGAAATCGTTCATCGCCTCAGCCTCCTAGATGCAGCGGTCCCCTCGGGCTCTTTCCCCTCGACGCTCGTCGCGTGCCGCGCGGGACGTTCCGCACTCGACATACACTAGGCGAGTCTCGATGCGCGTCAACACTGAACGAGCAGCGCTATTTCCGATCTCCCAATGATGCCCGAGCGGATGTTCTACGCGCGTTTCCAGCCCGATTCGCCGCAATTTCTGTGCCGCAGCAGCGAGCGGTGCGAACCACGGAATGTTTCAGTCAGAGATCGGTTGTTCGTGAATCGGGGCAAACCGCTGCGGCACGTTCCCTACATTTTCGCGCTCTTTCTGGTCGCTTTCGCCAACGGCTGCGCTGCGCGCGAGTCTGCGCCGCCGCGGAGCCCGCCAAGCGCGCCCCTCGTCACACCGCGGATCGTCGTGACCCCGGATGAAGTCACGGACATTCCCACGCTCTACGCGCGCGCTACCGAGCTCGCCAAGAGCGGAAAGCACCTCGAAGCCGCGCGCGCCTTCGATCG
>JALYWZ010000053.1 GCA_030852505.1 Myxococcota bacterium
GCGTGAAGTACCCGAGCGCCGAGCAGCTGCAGGAGCTCGCGACGCCGGCCGTGGCCTGGGGCGACGTGGTCGCGGTCGATGCCGCGCTCGACACCGGCAACCTCTCGCTCGCGTCCACCTTGCTCGGGCGCCGCTCGCTCGACAACGCTGCGCCGTCGTATCGCTCTCGCCTGGCGCGCCTCCGCCGCTACGAAGGCAAGCTCGACGAGGCGCTCGCGGCCTCGCAATCCGCGCTCTCCGCCACCCCCACCGCGAGCCTCGTGATCGAGCGAGTCTACGAGCTGCTCGACCAGGACCAGGTGAAGCCCGCTCGCGAGCTCGTCGCCAAGCACCCCACGCTGCTCGGCCCGATGAGCGGCTGGCTCGGCGTGCTGGTCGACGTCGCTTCCAATCAGGCCGCGCTCGCCGCCGTGCGCCTCACCAAGCTCGAGCCGCCGCCACCCGAGTCTCCCGTCGTGTTGCGGGTGCTCGCCGCGCGCGCCCTGGCCGCGGCGCACGACAAGCGCGCCAAGCCGTTACTGGTGGCCGAAGCGCGCAAGCTCAAGAAGCACCCGGACATCGCACTCGCCCTCGAGGCGCTGAAGTAGCTCCGCGGCTCGAGGCCGGAGCGAGCGTCAGACCGCGAACTGCCCGCTCGGGCCGCCCGCGACGCGGCCCTCGATCATCGTGCGGAGCTCTTCCGGCTCGCTGGAGCGGCCGAGCGCCTCTTCGAGGGAAATCAGGCGGCGGGCGTACAGCGAGTAGAGCGACTGGTTCAGGGTCTGCATGCCGTGCTTTTGCTGCCCGACCTGCATCTGCGTGTAGATCTGGTGGACCTTGTCTTCGCGGATCAGGTTGCGGATCGCGGCGTTCGGCACCAGCACCTCGAGCGCGAGGACTCGGCCGGGCGCGCCGGCTCGCGGCAAGAGCAGCTGGCTCAGCACGCCCTCGAGCACGAAGCTGAGCTGGGCGCGCACCTGAGACTGCTGGTGCGGCGGGAACACGTCGATCACGCGGTTGATGCTCTGGATCGCCGAGTTCGTGTGCAGGGTCGCGAACACGAGGTGGCCGGTCTCGGCGATCGTCAGGGCTGCCTCGATCGTCTCGAGGTCGCGCATCTCGCCCACCAGCACGACGTCGGGATCCTGGCGCAGCACGTATTTGAGCGCCTGCTTGAAGGTGCTCGTGTCGCTGCCGATCTCGCGCTGGTTCACGATCGAGCGCTTGTGCGGGTGCAGGTACTCGATCGGATCTTCGATGGTGACGATGTGCTGGCGCGTCTCGTTGTTGATCTTGTCGATGATCGAGGCGAGCGTCGTACTCTTGCCGGAGCCGGTGGGCCCGGTCACCAGGATCAGCCCGCGCGGCTTGCCGGCGATCTCCGAGACGATCGCGGGCAGGCCGAGCTCGTCGAAGCTCAGGATCTTGAACGGGATCGAGCGGAACGCGCCCGAGACCGCGCCGCGCTGGAGGAAGATGTTGGCGCGGAAGCGCGACAGGTTCTTCACGCCGAACGACAGATCCAGCTCCTTGTTCTTTTCGAACTGGATCTTCTGCTCTTCGGTCAGCACCGAGTAGCAGAGCTGCTTGGTCTCCATCGGCGAGAGCGGCGGCAGCTTGAGCGGCACGATCGCGCCATCGATACGCAGGAGCGGCGGCGAGCCGGTCGTGACGTGCATGTCGCTCGCGCCCTTTTCGATCATGGCGCGCAGGAGCTGGTGAAGGTTGACCTTGATGGCGTCCTGGGATTGCGTCATCGAGCTGGGTTCTTTCGGGCGACTAGTCCGCCATCGTCACGCGCAGGATCTCTTCGGGCGTGGTCACGCCCTCCAGCACCTTGCGGATGCCGGCCATGCGGAGCGTGACCATGCCGCGCTTGATGGCGGCTGCCTTGAGCTCGGCCGCCGAAGCACCCTGCAGCACCATCTCCTTCAGGTCGTCGTGGAAGCGCATCACCTCGTAGAGCGCGACGCGGCCCTTGAAGCCGGTGTTGTTGCAGGTGGCGCAGCCCGCTCCGCGGAACACCTTGGCGTTCGCCAGCTGTTGCTCGGTACAGCCGAGATCCACCAGCACCTGGCTCTCGATTTCCACCTCGCGCCGGCAGTCGTTGCAGACCTTGCGCGCGAGGCGCTGGGCGAGCACGAGGTTCACGCTGGCGGTGATCAGGAACGGCTCGACGCCCATGTTGAGCAGGCGAGAAATCGTCGCCGGGGCGTCGTTGGTGTGCAGCGTGGAGAGCACCAGATGGCCCGTGAGCGCGGCTTTCACGCCGATTTCCGCGGTCTCGAAATCGCGGATCTCGCCGACCATGATGATGTCCGGGTCTTGCCGCAGGAACGAGCGCAGGGCCATCGCGAAGTTCAGCCCGATCTCGTCGTGCATGTGCACCTGGTTGATGCCGGGCAGGTTGTACTCGACCGGATCTTCCGCGGTGCTGATGTTGACGCCCGGGCGGTTCAGATCGCTGAGCGCCGAGTACAGCGTGGTGGTCTTGCCCGAGCCCGTGGGCCCCGTGACCAGCACCATGCCCCAGGGCTGATTGATCGCCCACTGGAAGTCCTTGAGCGGCTCGTTGTCGAAGCCGAGCTTGGTCATGTCGAGCTGCAGGTTGCCCTTGTCGAGCAAGCGCAACACGACCTTCTCGCCCCACATCGTGGGCAGCACGGAGACGCGGAAGTCCATCTCGCGACCCTTGCCGAGCTTGAGCTTGATTCGGCCGTCCTGCGGCAGGCGCCGCTCGGCGATGTCGAGCTGGCTCATGATCTTGAGGCGGCTGATGATCGCGTTCTTGAGCTTCATCGGCGGCGTCATCTCCTCGTGGAGCACGCCGTCGATGCGGTAGCGGACGCGGAATTTCTTCTCGTAGGGCTCGCAGTGGATGTCGCTCGCGCCCTTGCGAATCGCGTTCAGGAGCAGCACGTGCACCAGGCGCACCACCGGGGCGTCGGCGCTGGCGCGCTCGAGCTCGACGGCGTTGACCTCCTCCGTGTCCGCGCCGAAGTCGATGTCTTCGTCGCTCAGGTTGAAGTCGGCCATCACCTCCTCGTAGGAGGGGCCAGCGTTGTAGTAGCGCTCGATCGAGGTCTGGATCGCGGTCTCGCTCGCGACTACGGGCTCGACGTTGTACCCGGACAGGAACTTGATGTCGTCGATCGCGTTCAGGTTCGTCGGATCGCTCATCGCGACGATCAGCGACGAGCCCGAGCGCGAGACCGGGATGATCCGGTGCTTCTCGCAGACCTCGCGGCTGACGAGCTTGATCACCTCCGGATCGATCTCGTACTCGTCGAGGTTGATCGCGGGCAGGCGATACTGCGACGAGAGGAAATTCGTGATCTCCCCGTCGCCGATGTAACCGAGCTTGGCGAGCGTATAGCCGAGGTTTTGCCCCGTGCGCTTTTGCTCGTCCTGAGCCTTCCTGAGTTGCTGCAAGCTGATGAGCTTTTCGCGAACGAGCAGCTCACCGAGGCGATTCTGGGCCGACATGGGGTTGACGCGGTTCTTGCGGCGCGTGGGGCCCGCAAGCGTGAGGCCTTCCAGGTTAACACCCTCGGGGCCCGGACCCCGCCTTCCTGACGAGTCTTGCGCGGGACTAGCGGCCCACGGGCCGGCTGGAATCTGCCCCGGGCATGCCGGGGGATTGACGAACGGGACTTTCGACGAAAACTTATGCCGGCCGCCTCGTAATTGTCGCATCGGAAAATGCGGGATTGCGATCCGCAACCAGACCGCTAGAAAAGCCCCCGACCATGCCGAAGACGTACTCAGACCTGTTCGCGGACGTTCGAAACTCAGTCAAGACCATCAGCCTCGAGCAGGTGAAGGAACGACTGTCGGATCCGCCGGGCAAGCGCCCCACGTTGGTGGATGTGCGCGAGAAGGACGAATATCGGCAAGGCTTCTTGCCGGGCGCCGTCCACATTCCGCGCGGCTTCCTGGAGATGCAGGCGGAGCAGAAGCTCCCCGACAAGTCCGCCGAGATCGTCGTGTACTGCGCCGGCGGCACGCGCAGCGCCTTCGCCGCGAAGACCCTCGCGGAGCTCGGCTACACCAACGTGATCAGCGCGAACCCCGGCTTCGTGCGCTGGAAGGATCTGAAATACCCCGTCGAGGAGCCGGCGAATCTCACGCCCGCTCAGCTCGATCGCTACTCGCGCCACCTGCTCTTGCCCGAGGTGGGTGAGCGCGGGCAGGAGAAGCTCCTCAAGTCGCGCGTGCTGTTCCTCGGCGCGGGCGGCCTCGGCGCGCCGTCCACGATGTACCTGGCCGCGGCCGGCGTCGGGACGCTCGGCCTCGTCGACGCAGATACGGTCGACGCTTCCAACCTACAGCGGCAGATCGTGCACGCGACCTCGCGGCTCGGCATGTTGAAGGTCGATAGCGCCGAGAAGGCGCTCACCGATTTGAACCCCGACGTGAAGGTCGTGAAGTACGCGGAGCGGCTGAACAGCTCCAACGTCGATCGGATCTTCGGCGACAAGTGGGACGTGATCATCGACGGCTGCGACAACTTCCCGACGCGGTACCTGGTCAACGACGCCTCGTTGTTCCACAAGATCCCCGTCATCCACGGCTCGATTTTCCGCTTCGACGGCCAGGTCACCACGTTCCAGCCCTGGGTCGGCCCCTGCTACCGCTGCCTGTATCCGGAGCCGCCGCCGGCGCACCTCGCGCCCTCGTGCGCGGAAGCGGGCGTGCTCGGGATCTTGCCGGGCATGATCGGCATCGCGCAAGCGACCGAGGCGATCAAGCTGTTGCTCGGACAGGGCGAGCCCTTGGTCGGGCGCCTCTTGACCTACGACTCGTTGAAGATGACCTTCCGCACGCTGAAGCTGCGCCGTGACCCCCAGTGCCCCGCCTGCGGCGAGAACCCCACCATCACCAGCTACATCGACTACGAGGGCTTCTGCGCGGGCCCGGCACGTTAGTTACAGGGGCGGCACGCGCTGCGCCTCCCCGCCGAAGTGAATTCGGCGGGGCCCCTCCCCACGCGCCCGCTGAATTCATTTCAGCGCGGCGGGAGCTGTGCTCTAGACTCCCTGGGCGGCCCGGCTCGGGCCGGGACACGGAGTAGCAGAACGATGCTTCAGACTCGATTCGCTGGGTACACGACGATCGCCCTTGTGGCGCTTGGCATGGTTGGCTGCGGTGGGGACGACAAGCCCGCCAACCAGCCGCTGCAGAGCCAGTGCCCGGCGGGGCAATACTTCGACGGCCAGATGTGCCAGCCGATGCAAGGCACGCCCTACGGGCAGCCGACGGCAACGGCGGCTCCGACGGCGACGGCAGCTCCGACGGTCGCGACGCCCCCGGTCGCTACCTCCGCGCCGGGTACGCCGGCCGCGCCGGTCGACGCGAGCATGATCGTTCCGTTGCTCACGCCGCTGATCCAGCAGTACGCGCCGGGCGCGAAGCCCGTGGGCGCGGCGATCGCCGGCAACTTCCAGCAAGGTCAGACGCTGGAGGGGCAGGTTCAGATGAACCCCGGCAAGTGTTACACGATCATCGGTGTGGGCGCGCCGACGATCCAGAACCTCGACATCGAGCTCGTGCCCGTGATGCCGATCCCCGGACTTGCGTCCCCCGTGATGGCTGCCGATCAGACGACGGCCTCGACCGCGGTGGTCGGCGCGGCGCCGAACTGCTTCAAGTGGGCGCTGCAGATCGGCGCGCCGATGAAGGTCGTGGTGCGTGCCAGCGCGGGCCAGGGTATGGCCGGCGCGCAGGTCTACGAGAAGTAGAGCGCTCGGGCGCTCAAGCTTTTCCGCCGCGGCCTGGCGAATACTCTGGCCAGAGTAGGTCGAGGCCGCGGCGGTGGCGCCGCTCGAGATCGCGCTCGATCAGCAGCGGCCCGAGCCAGATCGTCAGTGACGAGAGCAAGAGACCCGCTGCGACGTCGACCAGGTAGTGCCAACGCAGAAACAGCGTGGCGCCGATGATGTTGACGCTCGAAAACAGTACGATCGGCCAGGTGTAGCGGAACGGAGCCAGCGCCCGGTTCCTGAACGAGAACAGCGCGATGAATGCCGGCAGCGCCGTGTGCAGCGAGGGGAAGATGTCTTTCAGGGCGCCTCCGGAGTCGACCGCGCCGCGCACGGCCTCGAGCCAGGAGCCGGCCGGGAACTCGTGCTGGAAGGCGTCCGCCATGGCGCGATACGGACCCCAGCCGGGGACGAGCATGTAGATCGTCTGACCGATGCACACGACTGCGAGCATGCCGAGCGCGAACTCGCCGAGCACTCGCTGGTTCTCTCCGAAATAGAGGATCGGGATCACGTGCAGCGCGAGCACGAAGAAGTACCCGAAGTAAAAGAACGCGAACCACTCGGTGGTCGCGGGCGTCACGAATCGATCGAGCGCGACGGCGGGCTCGATGCCGAACAACCACAGGTCGAGCGAGTGGAGCTCCGTATCGAAAGATCCGGGGTTGATGACCGGCAAGAGGTCTCGGAAAAAGAAGTAGCTGAGCTGGACCGGCAGGTAGATGGTGCAGCGGTAAAAGAGCCCGTTCAGCCAGGGGGGGCGGACCAGCTCGGCGCGCACCAGCGAGACGCCGATTGCGACCCACAGGAACAGCCCGAGGACCTTGACGATGCCGACATCGCGCGTCGGGCCGGGCACGCCCTGGAGCACGGCGACGTTGACGCAGGCGAGGTAGCCGAGGACCAACCAGTCGTGCGGCGCGAAGCGCTCGAGTAGCGCCGACATCCGACCTGGAAATCCAGTCGGGAGCGCAGCTCTGGCCTCGGTCGTGCTGGTCATGGGGGAAAGTCGCGGCGGACACTAGTCTCTCGCCGCGGCTCCCGCCAGTCGTTCACTCCTGGCGTGGGATCGGCTCGGAAAAGGCGCGCGTGGCGCGCTCGACCAGGTCCATCAGCACGCGATAGGTCATGCCCCAGACCACGTTCTCGCCGACGCGGAAGCCGGGGAAGCGGTGACGCGTGGCGCCGCGCAAGAGCTCGAACTCCGCGGGTGCCTCGTTTCGGGCGATCGAGCCGAGGTTTGCCCAGGCCACGGCAGCGACCTCCGAGCTCAGCTCGATCGACGGACGAGAGTCGCGAGCGAACACGAACGGGCGCACCATCAAGTTGCCGACGGCGGGGTTCACGTCGGGCAGGACGCCGAGCAGCTCGCTGTCTTGCGAGAGGTCTACCGCCACCTCTTCGCGCGTCTCGCGCAGGGCGGTCTGAAGCAGGTCGGCGTCGCTCGTGTTCCGGAAGCCCCCGGGCAGCGCCATGTGCTGCGACCAGGGGTCGCCGGCCCGCGCAGCCCGGCGGATCATCAGCACCTCGACGCCCCGGGAGGCGGGGACCAGCAGCACACTCACGGCCGCGGTTCTCTCGCCCGCTACCGGTGTGGCGAGAAGATTCGAGTGACCCGAGAGCGCGCGGCGGATCAACGCGCGATCGAGGCGGTCCCAGGGTGAAAGAAGCATGCGGCCTGCCCCAGTGGGGATCGCAGGGTTATGAGCGACTTTCAAGGGTGACCGTTCTCGTCTACGGTGACGCCCCTCCGATGAAGCTGTCTCGCTCTCTGGTTTCTGCCCTGGCCCTGGCCTGTCTGACCGCCGCGCCCGACGCATCGGCGTTGAACGGCTTTTTCGCAGGCAAGGCCGGCCCCATCAAGTCGTACACCACCCAAGTGGCCGTGATGAAGCGCGGCAACGCCACGGCGGTGAGCGTGATGCCGGACTTCGAGGGGCCGCTCGAGCCCTTTGCGGTGGTGCTGATCGTGCCCTCGGACGTGACGGCCGACAAAGTCGTGACGCTCAAGCGCGAGTTCATCGACCGGCTGGACTCACTGAGCGCCCCGCGCTTCCACGAGTTCTGGGAGCAGGATCCGTGTGAGCCCGGCCCCCCGCAGCAAGAGTGGGAGCGCGTGCTGAAGGTCGAGGGCGGGGGTTTCCTCGGCGGCGGCAGCATCACCTCCGGCAAGAAGGTGGCCAAGGAGCTGTTCGTCGACGTTCAGGCCAAGAAGAAGGACGGCGAGTACACGTTCACGCTGCTCCCGGCCGGGCAAGACGTGATCGGCTGGCTCTCGGGCAAGGGTTACAAGGCTCCCGACGGCGCGGCAGCGGCGATCCAGCCCTACGTCGCGGCGGGCAACCGCGTGGTCGTGGCCGAGGTGGACCCGAAGCGCATCGAGCTGATCGGCGCGGACCGCGCGCAGCTGTCGCCGATCCGCTTCGTGACGGAGCAGCCGTTCGACACGCTGATCACCAAGCCGAGCCAGCTGAATTCCCCAGGCAAACAGGAGCTCGTGATCTACGTGCTCGATCCCGACTCGCGCTACGAGACCAAGAACTACAAGAGCATGTTTCCGCCCACCAACATCGAGGTGGACTTCGCCGTCAAGGAGCGGATGGGCGAGTTCTACAACGCCTTGATGGACATCATGGCGCAGAAGTTCCCGAACACGTTCTTGATGGAGTTCGCGTGGCCGAGCAGCGGCTGCGGCCAGCCGTGTGCGACCGAGCCGATCATGGTGCACGAGCTGCTCAGCCTGGGCGCCGACTTCTTCGAACAGTCGCTGCCCGAGGAAGAGCGGAACCCGAAGCCGCCCGAGCTCACGAAAGAAGAGAAAGAAGCGGAGAAGGCCGAGCTCAAGGAGCTGAAGCCGAAGGAGCGCAAGGAGCGGAAGAAGCTGAAGGACGAGGAGCGGCAGACGATCGCCACGCGCAAGGCGCTGCTCGAGCGGCACAAGTACGTGATCTCGCGCCTGCACTACCGGCACGACGCGGCGACGCTGCCGGAAGATCCCAAGCTCGGCCCGGCCTCCGACAAGATCGAAGCCGGCGTGGCCATCCCCGAAGGGGTGAAGAAGCAGGTGACGACCGACGCCAAGCAGTCGCCGATCAACCGCTTCCAGACGCGGTACAACAACTTTCACCCCTGGGTGCCGAAGATCCAGTGCCAGAACCCCGATCGCGGTCGCTGGGGCAAGAGCCCGCCCGACTACCGCGGCTTGCGCAAGACCTGGATCGCCGAAGATCTGGCGCGCAAGAGCCGCACCCAGATCAAACCCGACAAGGTGGTGATCACCCAGATCGCCTCGCTCGGGCTCGGTGCCGCGCAGCAGCAGGCTGCCGAGGTCGACGCAGGTGCGCCGGATGCCGGCACCGCGCCGGCCGCCGACAGCGGCAAGTGCGGCTGCCGTGTGCCGGGCGGAGCGCGCGACAATCACCCGCTCGTTCCGGCGCTGCTCGCGTTCGCGGCGCTCGTGGGTCTGCGACGCAGGCGCACGGCGCCCAAAGCTTGAGTCAAAACGCGTGTCCGGGGCCTGAGCGCTGCGCGGAACTGCGACTTTGTCCGATGACCTGGGTGAGCATTAGTTCCGGCGCGGGATCCGGTGTATCGTGACCGCTGTCGTGGCGGACGACGTTTTCGGGATCGTCGGCTCCGTGCAAGCGGATGTCTTTCGGGTCGTGGCCGTGGTGGCCGAGGGGGGCTTCGCGGTCGTGTACCGCGCCCATCACGAGGGGTTCCGCGCCGCGGTGGCGCTCAAATGCTTGAAGGTGCCGAACCGCCTCCCGAGCGAGCAGAAGGCGAGCTTCCTCCGCAAGTTTCAGGAGGAGGGGGAGCTCTTGTTCCGGCTCTCGGCGCTGATGCCGCCGATCGTGCGGCCGCTGCACGTCGGCACCCTCGAGAGCCCGCGCTCCGACTTCGTGCCGTTCATCGCGCTCGAGTGGCTCGACGGTGAGTCGCTGACCGAGGTGGTGCGGCGCCGGCGCGCTGCGGGCAAACAACCGCTTTCGCTGCCGCGTGTGGTGCGCTTGCTCGGGCCCGTAGCGCGAGCGCTGGAGCGCGCGCATGCTTTTCCGACGCCCGAGGGCACGGTCGCCGTGATCCACCGCGACATGAAGCCGGACAACGTCTTCATCGCGCGCATCCACGGTCAGGAGCTGGTCAAGATCCTGGATTTCGGGATCAGCAAGGTGAAGACCGAGGCAGCGCAGATCGCGGGCCAGGTGTCGTCGGTGCAGGACACGCTCGCGGCGTTCACGCCGGCGTACGGAGCACCCGAGCAATGGTTGCCGAAGCGCTTCGGTCAGACCGGCTCGTGGACGGACGTGTGGGGCCTCGCGCTCACGCTGGTCGAGACCATGACCGGGCAGCAGCCGCTCGAGGGTGACATGCACACCGTGCTCGAGGCCTGCATCGACGAGCACCGGCGCCCGACGCCCCGGTCGTTCGGGCTCGTGGTCTCGGACGCGGTCGAGGCGGCATTTCGGCGTGCGCTCGCCGTGGATCCGCAGCAACGCTTCGCTCGGATCGGCGAGTTCTGGGACATCCTGGAAGCCGAGACGGGCATGTACACGCCGCGCTTCGGGCTCACGCCGTCGGCGCTCGAGTCGGTGGTTCCGCCGCCGATGGAGATCGAGACCACGTTGCCGGGCGGTCAGCTGCTCTCCAGCGCCATGCTGGCGGAGCTGCAGTTCGAAGCCGAGAGGGCGTTCCCGGAGCTCGAGCTCGAGCAGAGCTTGCCGCCCAGCCAAAGCGAGCCGAAGCGCACGATCCACGTGCGGCGCTCGGAGCTTCCGCTGATGGGCAACGACCTGGCCGGGATCCGCGAGGTGAAGCTGAGAGAGCCCGTGAGCACGGCGCTCGAGGTGGACATGTCGCCGCCGGTTCAGTCGCGGCGCCCCTCGCCGTTCCCCGCGACGAGCGTGCCCGCGCAAAGGGCAGAACGGAGAGCCGTGCAAAGACCCGAGGAGACGGCGCAGCACGGAGCCGCGCGCGACGCGATGAGCAGCCTGAAGCAGCCCTTGCAGCTGATCGCTCTGTCGGTGCTGCTGATGATCGGAGACTTTGCTTACGCGGCGATCGCCGGCGCGCCGATCTCGCTCGGGCCCGTGCGCACGCTGTGGGTCGCGGGTCCGATGGCGGGTCTGGGCCTCCTGTGGCTGCTCAAGATGCTGATCATCGGAGAGAGCTGACCGCTTCGGGCCGCGGCGCCGGCGCGAACGGATCCGCGATGTGCGGCAGGCCGCGCTCCCGGAAGTAAGCGCGCAGCACGTCCCGCGCCACCTCGGCCGCGCGGTTGTGCCAGATCTTGCCGTTGTTGAGCAGCACGCTGACGGCGACCTCGGGCTTGCGGCTCGGCGCGAAGCCGACGAACCAGCTGGTGGTGGTGGTTCCGGACAGCGGGCGCAGGGTGCCGGTCTTGCCCGCGACGCGCACGTTCGGCAGTAGGTTGCGGCCTTCGTGGTCGGTGAAGGCGCTGCGCGCCGTGCCGCTGTGCACCGTCACCTCCATCATGCGCGACAGGCGCCAGGCGGTGGTGGCGCTCAGCATGCGCGGGAGCTCTTCCGGGCCGTCCGGCGCCTCGTATTCGTCGGTGCGGCGCACCAGCCGCAGCCGGATCGGCACACCGCCGCGGGCGATGGAGGTCGCGATGTAGGCGGCGCCGAGCGGCGACAGCGTGCTGCCGCGGAAACCGGTAGCGGCTCGCGCGAACTCGAGATCGTTGTAGGGGACCTCGAGCGTGCCGATGGTCGCTGGAAAGTCGAACGGCACGGCGTGGTTGAAACCGATGCGGTCGGCGACCGAGACCAGATCCGCGCGCAGCAGGCTCTTCGTGACGAGCTGCGCGAAGGCCGCGTTGCGGCTGTAGCCCAGGGCTTCCGAAAATGGGCGGCACGAGGCTTCGCGCGCGGGCGGGCGCTCGAGATGGCGGCGCTCGATGCCGCGCTCGCCCCCGGAGATGCAGACGGTGTCGCTCGGCAAGGTGCTCGTGGTCTCGAACAGCGCCGAGGTCGTGACCAGCTTGAACACGCTGGCCGCCGGGGCGCGCGCCTCGGTGATCACCCCGGCGCGCGTCTCCGCCCAGACCAGGACGTCGCCGCTCGCGACGTCGAGCAAGACGATCGCGCCTTCGACCGGACGTGCGCGCGACAGCAGCTTCTTCGAGGCTTCTTCGAGCTTGGGAGCCAGCGTGAGCTCGACCACGTTTCCCGCGCTGGTGCGCGTGACGACCGAGTGAGCGCCGAGCGTGAGTCGCGAGAGGTCGACGGTCTTGGTCGAAAACGCCGGTTCTTCGGCCAGAGCGCTCCACGTTGCAGCGAGGCCGCCGGCGAGCACGAGACAGAACGCGAAGGCGCGGCAGAGTCGCACCGAGGTCTCGTATCGGAGTGGCAGGATCCGGCCAAGTTCCGCTAAGCTTATCGAAGCGCTTGACGAAACCGCCTCGCGCCCGCGCGAACTTGGCCCCGGCGATCCGCGCCGACTTACGATCCTCCGACCGTGGAAATCAAAGCCTTCGCCCCGATCGTCCTTGCCCTCACGGCTTGCGTCCCCGCGACGCGCTACGAGGAGGCTCAGTCCGCGGCCCAGGTCGAGGCCGAAGGACGGCGCCGGGCCGCTCTCGAGCTCGAGAACACGCAGAAGCGGCTGGCCGAGCTCGAGGCCTCGCTCCAGGCCAGGCAGGCCGAAATCGACGCCCGGCAGAGCGCGCTCGACGAGCAGCAGCTCGCCAGCAGCATCGCCGAGAAAGAGCGCGACGAGAACGCCTCGCTCGTAGAACAGCTGCGCAGCGAGCTGTCGCGCACCGGCGAGCACCTGAGATCCTACGCGGACGAAAAAGCGCGGCTCGAACGCGAGCTCAGCTCCGCTCAAGAGGCTGCTGCCACGCCGCCCCAGAAGCCCGAGGTCGATCCTCCGGGCACGGAAATGCCGCCTCCGCCCGCGGCGGAAGCCCCGCCGTCACCACCCGCCGCGGCAGAGCAGCCCGCGGTGCCGCCGAAGGCGACGGC
>JALYWZ010000376.1 GCA_030852505.1 Myxococcota bacterium
GGCTCCGACTGCTCCGGCTGCTCCGCCGGGGCTCGCGCCGGCCGCAGGGGCACCCGCAGCGTTCCCGGTGCCGCCCGCGCTCGAGCCTCCGACCTCGGCAGGGGGCTCCGGTGGAACCTGACAGCCTCCGTCGATACACATCTCGCCGCTGTCGCAGTCGGTGTTGCGGAGACACTCGTCGGAGTCGAGACACGACTGGGAGACGAGCCCCGCGATCGCCAACAGCACGGCCCATTTCGAGGTTCGATGCCGCATCACAGTCCGAGCCTCAGACCCACCGAGAATAGCGCCCAAATCAGCGGTCCGTTCTGCGGAAGATCACTGCCGAGCGGCAGGACCGACAGCGACGGTTCGAGGAAGATCCCGGCGCGGCCCATCGGGATGATGAAGCGCGCGCCGGCGGTGCCGCCGAACAGCGTCTCTGGGACGATGGTTCCGGTGAGGCCCGCGTAAGCGCCGACCCCTTTCGTGGCCCAGCGCAGGTATCGCGCTTCGGCGCCCAGGGTTCCGCGCCCCTCGAGCTCGACGAACGCGCGCAGGCCGTAACCTTCGCTCTCGCCCTCGTCGGTTCTCAGATCGGCGCCGGCCACCAAGCGCAGCCGCGCGCGTCGCCATCCCAGGCTGCCGCCCTCGGGAGTGCCGCCCTCGAGCCCCTCGGCGATGCCGAACTCGCCGTCGACGAGCCAGCCTTCCTGCGCGCGGCTCGGTGCCGCCAAGAAGATGGCGCTAGCCAGCGTCGCGACGCTGACGCCGTATCTGAGCAGTCTGCGGGCAGAGGGCATCGGGCCAGACCGGGAGCAAAGGCTAGGCCAGAGTGAGCACGCTGTCAGCCATCAGCTGATAGCTGATAGCTGAGCCGCTAGGCGGCGTTCGAGCCGATGCGCTTGCGCTTCAGCATCTCGACCAGCGTGGTGCGATTGAGACCGAGCAGAGCGGCGGCGCGGTTCTTGTTCCAGGAAGTGCGCTCGAGCGCCTGGCGGATCAGGTTGTTCTCGAAAGCATCCACGGCAGAGCGGAGATCGATGCCGCCCTGGGGAAGCTGCTGCGGGCCGCGCGGCTCGCTCGCGAGACCACAGACCTTGGCGGGCAGATCCTTCGGCTCAATCTGCGGACCGCGGGCCAAGAGCACCGCGCGCTCGATGGTGTTCTCGAGCTCGCGCACGTTGCCCGGCCACGGGTAGTCGATCATCAGCTTCAGCGTGGATTGCGAGAAGCCGGTCAGATCCGGGCGGCCCATGCGCTCCCGCGCTTGGGCGAAGAAGTGCGCGGCGAGCAGCGCGATGTCCGTCGTGCGGTCGCGCAGCGGCGGCACGTGCACGTGGATGACGTTGAGCCGGTAGTAGAGGTCTTCGCGGAATTTGCCCTCGGCCACCGCCTTCTCGAGATCGACGTTGGTGGCGGCGACGATGCGCACATCGGCTTTCAGGGTGCGCGTGTCACCGACGGGCGAGTACTCGCGCACCTGGAGGATGCGCAGCAACTTCACCTGCAGGTTGAGCGGGATTTCGCCGACCTCGTCGAGGAACAGCGTGCCGCCCTCGGCCATCGCGATTCTGCCCGGCTTGGCCGCGTGAGCGCCGGTGAAGGCGCCCTTGGCGTGACCGAACAGCTCGCTCTCGAGCAGCGCCTCCGGGATGGCGCCGCAGTTCACGGCCACGAACGGGTGCGCGGCGCGCGGGCTCGACTCGTGCACTGCGCGGGCCACGAGCTCCTTACCGGTGCCGCTCTCACCCGTCACGAGCACCGTGCAGGCGGTGTGCGCGACGCGATCGATGACTCGGTATACTTCCCGCAAGCCAATCGACTCGCCGACGACGCTGCCCATGCTGCGCGGCGGCAACAGCGAGGGACGCATCGATACGCGAGGCACCGGCGCAGGTTCGATGTCTCCGCCAGCGCTGAGCTCTTTCTCGATCTCCGCCAGCTCCGCGTGCACCGCACGCAGACCCGACTGATCCTCTTCATTGAACGCAGCGACCGGAAACTCCGAAGTGTGGGCCATGTCAAAAATCTCCCGTAGACGACAGCCCCTTGACGCAAGTCTCATTCCAACCGGAGAACCAGCCTTCAATCATTGGAATTTACTGCGATTTTCGCCATAACGACATCACCGCAGACGCTACTACAGGGTCGAATTCGACCTTGCTGATTCAAGGTTTTCGCGAGAAACCCGTTCATGCCGACGTCAGCAGCTCGCCGACTCATGGGTAACTCGTGACCCGGGGGCGGGTCGTGCGCGAGGGTTCGGCGACTGGGGGTGAGGGCCAACCACACCGCTCCCGTCTTGGCGCCAGCAGCACGAGCAGCTGCCGCGACCCCCAATAGACTTGGCACGGCCCGTGCTCAGGCCTTCGCCGTGAGCAACCTGTTCGCGAACATCGCCCCGCTGCAAGCGTCCCTGGACTACCACATGGACCGGCACAACGTGCTGTCGAGCAACATCGCGCACGTCGATACGCCTGGCTACAAGCCGTCGGATCTGGCGCGGGTCGAGTCGACGGAGTTCGCGAATGCCCTCGGCGTCGCGATGGAGCGCACCAACCCGCTGCACATGAACGCGGGCGCCGGCAGCCTCGACCAGAACGGCATGGTGTTCGAGGACCTGAGCGCGGGCGCGGGCAACGACGGCAACTACGTCTCGCTCGACCGCGAAGCGGCCAAGCTCGCCGCCAACCATATCCGCTTCGACGTGGTCTCCTCGGTGGTTTCCGCGGAGCTCAGAAGCCTGGCCTTCGCCGCGCGCGACGCCAAGTAACCCTTAAAACCAACGGAGAAACATCGAGATGCTCGGAATCTTCAGCGCCATGGAAATCGCGGCCTCCGGCCTCACGGCAGAGCGCACGCGCATGAACACGATCGCTTCGAACCTCGCGAATGCGCGCACGACGCGCACCGAGCAGGGCGGCCCGTACAAGCGCCTCGATCCGGTCTTCGAGGCCAAGCCGATCGATCAGAACGGCGAAATCGGGGCCACGAGCGGCGTGTCGCTGGCGAAGGTCGCGCGCATCGAGCAGGACCAGCGCCCGGGTACGATGGTGTACGAGCCGGGCCACCCGGACGCCAACGCCGAGGGCTACGTCGAGTACCCGAACGTCAACGCCGTCGAAGAGATGGTGAACATGATCACGGCCTCGCGCGCCTACGAAGCCGGCATCACCTCGATCGACACCGTGAAGCGCATGGCGCGCTCGGCCCTCGACATCGGCCGCTGATTTCCCTGACACGAGGCTAAACGAGCATGTCGCCCATCGACGCATCCGGTTTTTCGATGATCATGCCCCGCGAGATCGCGGGGGTCGGCGAAGCCAAGTCCGCGATAGAGCCGGCGCAGCCCGGGTTCGGCGAGATCCTGTCCGAGGCGATCAGCCAGACCAACCAGAACATCAATGCCGCGGAGGGCGCAGCCGAGGAATTTGCTGCAGGTCGCCGCGACGATATCCACGGCACGATGCTCGCACTGAGCAAGGCCGATATCGAGCTGCATCTCGTGGGATCGGTCCGGAACAAGGTGATGGACGCGTTCTACGAGCTCTGGCGCATGCAGATGTAGCCAGCTGACGCAGGCTCCGCTCAAAAACGAATATCTCGAACTCCATGGACAAGCTCCGCGCGTTTCTCGGCTCTCTCCTGAACTTCTGGAAGGGTCTCCCCACCGTCAAGCGCGTCGCGCTGGCCGTCGTAACCTTGACGGCGCTGTTCGGGGTTCTGGCAGTCGCCCACCTCGGCAACCAGATCCACTACGGCACGCTGTATTCGGAGCTCGAGCCGAACGACGCCGCGGCCATCGTCGAGAAGCTGAAAGCCCAGCAGATCCCCTACCAGCTCGAGCAGAGCGGCACCGCGATCAAGGTGCCGGAAGAGCGCGTGGCCGCGCTCCGGCTCGAGCTCGCGGCGGGCGGGTTGCCCAAGGGCGGCGGCGTCGGCTTCGAAATCTTCGACCGCTCCCAGATCGGCGCGACCGAGTTCGAGCAACAGGTCAGCCTGCGTCGCGCGCTAGAGGGCGAAATTTCCCGTTCGATCATGACGATCGACGGCGTGAAGGCCGCGCGCGTGCACCTGGTGGTGCCGGAGCGCCGCCTGTTCGTCTCCCGCGAGGAGCTCGCCTCCGCCTCGGTAGTGCTCACGCTCCGCAACTCGACCGAGTTCGGCAAGAAAGAGGTCGGCTCGATCGTTCACCTGGTGTCGGCGGCGGTGCCGGGCCTGTCGCGCAACCGCGTGTCGGTCGTGAGCAGCGACGGCGTGACGCTGCACCGTCCGAGCGATGACGGCAGCGGCGTGGACTCCGAGAGCGAATCGGAGCTCGGCCAGACCGTCGCGGGTAAGATGGAGAACGACGTGCGCGCACAGCTCGAGCGCGTGGTCGGCGCCGGCCAGGCGGATGTCCGTGTCAACGTGGCGCTGGACCGCGAATCCAAGGAGCGCACCGAAGAGCACTTCGAGCCGACCAAGAACTCGCTGCGCAGCGAGCACAAGGTGGAAGAGATGTCGGGCACCGGCGAAGCCGGCGTCGCGGGCGTCCCGGGCGCGCTCAGCAATCTGCCCGATACTTCGGAGGAAGCTGCCGCGGCCACGACCACGACCGCCGCCGGCAACCTGGTGCGCCGCGTCCAGACCCGAAACTGGGAAGTGGACCGCGTGACGCAGAAAACCCTGACGCCCCGTGGCGGCATTCGCCGCGTCTCCGTGGCGGTGCTCTTGAACGGCAAGTACGTCAAGAAAGGCAACAAGCAGGTCTACGTCCCGCGCAGCGCGGAAGAGCTCGCGACCCTCGAGGCGGTGGTGAAGAGCGCAGTCGGCTTCGACGCAGCGCGCGGCGACGTCGTGCACCTCGCCAACGCCGAGTTCTCGCGGGTGGACGAGGAGGTGCCCGTCCCTCCCACCGTCACCCCGATCTGGAAGCACAAATGGGCTCCGATCGCGGCCGGCGCGGCGGGCGGCCTGCTCTTGCTCTCGCTCGGAGTGCTGGCGATCCGCCGGCGCAGCAAGAAGAAGAAGGCCGAGCAGGACAAGCTCTTGGCGCTGCCCGACGGCGCGCTGGCGGCGGCCTTGCCCGCAGCCGAGGACGTGGTCGCAGGAGAGCTCTCGGCGAGCCCGTCGTCGCCCGGTCTGCCGCGCGCCAGCGAGGACCTCACGGATCTCCGCGCCGCAGCGCTCGAGCTCGCCAATAAGGATCCGGCCAGCGCGGCCGTCGTACTCCGGGCGTGGCTGCACGGTGAGGCTGCCCAAGCCCAGGCCGAAGCCGCGGCACAGTAATCGCATCCCAACGATTCGTGACCTCGATCGTGGACCTGACCGGACCCCAAAAAGCCGTGCTGATGCTGCTCTCGCTCGACGAGGCGACGGCGGCACCCATCACCAGTGAGCTCGACGCGGACGACCTGCGCAAGCTGCAACAAGTCGCCTCCACCATGCGCGCCGTGCCCGCGGGGGCGCTGGCGCAGGTGTACGCGGAGTTCGTCGAACGCTCGCAGCAAGCGGTGGCCGTCCCGCGCGGCGGCGTCCGCTACTTGCGCCGGATCGCCACCCGCG
>JALYWZ010000377.1 GCA_030852505.1 Myxococcota bacterium
GCCCGCACCCACGCGCACCGCGACTCCCGGCAGCCTGCCGCTCGCTGCCAGCTCTGCCGCCAACCCGATCACGGTCGAAGCCACCGCCCCCGATGCGAGCTGGAGCGTGGTCTGCGAAGCGCGAGAAGACACCGACGGCGACGGCGCGATCGACGTGCGCGTGGGGCCACGCGGCGAGCTCTCCGGCGATCGCGTGCAGCGCTACATCAACCTATCGAACGGCGAGAGCCTGCCAATCGACGAGCTCGTCGCGAGCAGCGCCGACGGCCGCGCGCTCGTGGTGCGGCGTGAGTCCCGCTTCGAGCTCTGGAACCACACGACGGGCGAGCGCCGCGCACTCCCTGGAGTCGAGAGCGCAGGCGGGGGCGAGCTCCCGACGCCGAGCATCGCCGCCTTCAGCGAGGCGTCGCTGTTCTACCTGCGAAAACACGAAGCCCACAAAGAGCTGGTCGAGCTCACCCTCGCTACCGGCGCCGAGCGCCCGCTCTACTCCGATCGCGAAGAGATCGCCGGCCTCGAGCTCGACCCCACGGGCAACTACGTCGTGCTCGGCATCGCCCGCCGCCGCCCGAGCAGCACGAGCCCGCCGCCGTGCCGCGGCCCGGTCGCTGAAATCCGCGTGGCTCGCGAGCCTTCGAGCTCCGGCTACGTCGTCATCCCGCGGAGTGGTGGCAAGGCGCGCCGCGTCGATGACCTCGCGCTCGTGTTCGGCAAGGAGCTGATCCGACGCCGCGACGACGGCTCGCTGGTCTGGGATCGCGACGGCCGCACGCGCTTGCTCGCGGATGACGAATGTAAGGGCCGCATCCTGTTCGCCGAGCCCGCGCGCCAGCTCTTGCTGCTCGGCTGCGAGATGCCGAAGAAGCCGTGGCGCTTCGAGGTCACGCTGCTCGCGGGCAGCGTGCGGCGGCCCCTGCAAATCGACGTCGCCGGTTTGACCATCGACGAACCGCCTCGGCCCGGCACCCGATTTTTCCCGCTCTATCCCGGGGCTGAGACGATGCTGTTCGACGCGGAACGTCAAACGCTGCGCCGCTTCTCACCGGGCGACCAGATCCTCGGCCTCAGCGATGCGCACGCCCTGATCCGCCGTGGGCGGACGGCGCTGCTCTACGACGCCGAGACCGATCGCACGCGGGAGCTGCCGGGGAAAATCGAGACTTTGGTGGAGGTCCAACGAACCGGCCCCATGGTTCATGCGAGCCCGTTCGTGGTCGATCTCAGCGCGGGACGCTGGCTCGGCAATGTTTCTGGACGCGCGCACGCGGTGTCCGTCAGCGGTGAGGTGCTGCTTGCCGCGCGGCCAGCCTCAGCGGAAGCGCTGGCCCGCGGTCCTCTGCTGTGGCAGGCACCCGTCATCACGCAGTGAGATCCTCGGCACGCGGACGCGCTTCGCTGTGCTAAGGGGAAACCGCCCGTCCGGCGCAGGGCCGGAGCGCTAGCCCAAACAAAACGGACCACGACATGGCTACTCGTATTGCGATCAACGGATTCGGCCGCATTGGCCGTCTGGTTTTCCGCTCCCTCTACACCCAGGGGCGTTTCGGCAAGGACATCGAGGTGGTGGCCGTCGGCGACATCGTGCCCGCGGACAACCTCGCGTACCTGCTCAAGTACGACTCCATTCAGGGCAAGTTCGAGGGCAACGTCGGTTCCAAGAAGTCGTCGGCCGACAAGGCGGACCCCGACACCCTCACGGTTGACGGCAAGGACATCAAGGTCGTCAGCGCCAAGAGCCCGGCGGAGCTGCCGTGGAAGGACCTCGGCGTGGACGTCGTGATCGAGGCCACCGGCCTGTTCGTCGACAAAGAGAAGTGCAGCGGCCACCTCAGCGCCGGCGCCAAGAAGGTCATCATCTCCGCCCCCGGCAAGAACGAAGACATCACCGTCGTGATGGGCGTAAACCACGAGAACTACGACCCGGCGAAGCACCACATCGTCTCGAACGCGAGCTGCACCACCAACTGTCTCGCGCCGGTCGTGCACGTGGTCCTCAAAGAAGGTTTCGGTCTCGCCGAAGGCCTCATGACCACCGTTCACGCCTACACCGCGACGCAGAAGACGGTCGACGGCCCCTCCAAGAAGGATTGGAAGGGCGGACGCAGCGCGGCCATCAACATCATCCCGTCCTCCACGGGCGCGGCCAAGGCCGTGGGCCTCGTGCTCCCGCAGGTCAAGGGCAAGCTCACCGGCATGTCCTTCCGCGTCCCGGTCCCCACCGTCTCGGTCGTCGACCTCACCTTCAAGACCGAGAAGGCCACCAGCATCAAAGAAATCAACGCCGCCATGAAGTCGGCGAGCGAGGGCTACCTGAAGGGCATCCTCGGCTACAGCGAGGACGAGGTCGTCTCGAGCGACTTCGTGCACGACCCCCGCTCCAGCATCTACGACGCGGGCGCTTCCCTCGAGCTCAACTCCAACTTCTTCAAGCTGGTGAGCTGGTACGACAACGAGTGGGGCTACTCGAACCGCTGCATCGATCTCCTCACGTATATGGTCAAGAAGGGGCTCTGAGAGCTTTCTGACCCCGAGAAAGCCCAGTGGCCCCTGTGCGGGTCGCTGGGCTTTGTTGTTTTGTAGCCGGACTCTGCGCGTCCCATGACCCCCGACGTCCGCGCGACCCACTTCACCAAACGTGAGCTCACAGTAAGGATCCTGACTGTGACTTCGATGTGCAAAGCACCTTCTCCCTCAGGTGCCCTCGAGCTTCCGGTTTCGTCCCATGACCACTGACGCACTCTCCGACCTGGCTTACCGCGGCCAAATCTTCCAACAGACCAACGCCGAGGGCCTGGTCGAGCACCTCAAGGCGCCGCGTAAGCTCTACGCCGGTTTCGACGCCACCGCGCCGTCCCTGACGATCGGCCATCTCGTCCCGATGTTGCTCCTCGCTCGCATGCAGCGCGCGGGCCACAGCCCCGTGGTCGTGCTCGGCGGCGGCACCGCCATGATAGGCGACCCTTCAGGCAAGAGCGCCGAGCGCCCGCTGCTCACGCCCGACCAGATCGCCGAGAACGCCCAGAGCCAGAGCCGCATCTTCAAGAACGTCCTCGACTTCAGCGGCTCGAACGCGGCGGTGATGGTCAACAACGCCGACTGGCTCGCCCAGGTCGGCTTCCTGGAGATGCTCCGCGACGTCGGCAAACATTTCTCGGTCAACATGATGATCCAGAAGGACTCCGTGAAGGAGCGCCTCACCAATCGCGAGCAAGGCATCAGCTACACCGAGTTCAGTTACATGCTGTTGCAGGCGTACGACTTCCGCCACCTGTACGACAGCCACGGCGTGACGCTCCAGATCGCCGGTTCGGATCAGTGGGGCAACATCGTCGCGGGCACGGATTTGATCCGAAGGACGCGCGGCGTCGAGACCTTTGGCGTCACGGCGCCCCTCGTCACCAAGGCGGACGGCGGGAAGTTCGGAAAAACCGAAAGCGGCGCGATCTGGCTGACGGCAGATAGGACTTCGCCGTACGCCCTGTACCAGTTCTGGTTGAACGTCGCGGACGCCGACGTCGAACGCTACCTCAAGACCTTCACGTTTTACGACGAAGCGCGCATCACGGAGCTGCTCGCCGACCTGGCGGCGAATCCCGGCGCGCGGGCGGCGCAAAAGGCGCTCGCCGCGGCCGCCACCGAGATCGTGCACGGCGCGACGGCACGCGCGGAGGCAGAGGCGACCACCGCCGCGCTCTTCAGCGGCGATGTCCGCGGTCTCTCCAAGTCAGCCCTGGAAGAGGCGTTCGCCGGCGCGCCGTCGGCGGCCCTCGAGAAGTCGAAGCTCGACGGCGCGGGGCTCGACCTCGTCGAGCTGCTCATTCAAGGCGAGGTCGTGAAGAGCAAACGCGAAGCTCGCGAATTCGCGCAGAGCGGGGCGATTTCCGTCAACGGCGAACGCGCCAATGCCGAACACCGCGTCACCACGGAGTCGCTCCTCCACGGCGAATTGCTGTTGGTGCGGCGCGGGAAGAAGAATTGGCACGTGATCCGGGCCAGATAGACGGATTCTGCGGAGAGGATTCTTTCACAGCCATTCTGGACCGAACCTGCGATAGCCTGATCGCCGATGGCTTGGTTCGTCCTGTATCTGTGGATGAGCGCCGTGGCCGTGGCAATCCGGCGGATGCGGCGGGGTCCGATGCGTCCGACCTGGACCTTCGGCTATGAAGTCGTGACACGCGCGCAGAAGCGCTTTCATGAGCGCGTAGCCCGGATGACACCTCGAGAAGAGCGTCGAGCCTGGGAAGCTTTGAAGGCGCAAAACCCGAGCTTGAAGCGGGTGGTCTGGACGCGAACGAATTGGGCCGGTGTCGACTGCGTCGAGATCGTTCCGAGTGAGCAGCAGCCCTCCGAGAAGCTGATCCTCTATCTGCACGGGGGCGGCTTCCTTTACGGCTCCGAGCACACCCACGGCGAGCTCTGCTCCCGCATTGCCCTGGCAGCGGGGGCTCGGCTGCTCTTTCCGCTGTATCGCCTGGCGCCCGAACACCCGTTCCCTGCTGCACTCGACGATGCGCTGGCCACGTATCGAGCGCTGCTCGAGGCCAATGAACGCCACTCGAACATCGTGGTCGCGGGAGACTCCGCGGGCGGCAACCTCGCGCTCGCGTTACTCATTGCGCTGCGGGATCGCGGAGAACCCTTGCCGGGCGCCGGCGTGCTGATATCCCCGTGTGTCGATCTAGCCGCTCGCTCCGGTTCGATGCAGAGCAACGAGCCTTTCGACTGGGCTTCACCTTGGATGTTCGATCGCTGGCAGCGCGAATACCTGGGCAACCAGGACGCAGCGAACCCGCTCGCGTCCCCCGCACACGCCGAATTGCGCGGCCTGCCGCCGCTCCTGATCCAGATCGGCACGGCCGAAATGCTCTACGATCAGGCGACCGCCTTCGCGCGGCGAGCCGAACAAGCAGCCGTCACGGTCCGCCTCGAAGAGTACCCGGATCGCGTGCACCTCTGGCACTCGCTCACCCCCCTGTTCCCCGAGTTTCAGCCCAGCATCGACCGGATCGGCGAATTCGTGCAGAGCGCGTGATTCGGCCGATGGCCGTCGCCCAGGACGCCATCGTGCTATTCCTTGCCTCCATGGCCACCGACGCGGAGCTCCGAAAAGCCGCCAGAGCAAACGCCGAGGTTCACGTTTTCCGCGCCGGGGAACACGAAGCGGAGGCCGACGCCGACGCTTTGTATTGGGATCGCATCCCAGTAGACGAGCGAGCGCAGTTCGTCTGGAAGCTGAGCCTCGAGATGCACGCGCTCGCCCATCCCGACCAGCCCTATGACCCCCGACTTTCTCACGTCGTGACTCGCGCCCCCCCCCCACGGGCCTCCAGTCCTGCCAGTTCAGAAAATGTTCCTTCGTCGGCCTTTCCACTACGAGTGAACAACGCCCGGAACTGAACGGCCGACAGCTACCGTCAACTCAAGCACCGAAGTAGGCGGCCCGTTGCTGCTCGGTCAGCAGCGGCGCCTGGAGCCTCACCGGATCGCCAAAGTCCTTGTAAAGCAGGTCGCCGGCTCCCGTGAGG
>JALYWZ010000378.1 GCA_030852505.1 Myxococcota bacterium
CGGAGTGTTGAAGGCGTACGGCAGCAGCGTGCAGACGTGGATGTCGCGGGCAGGCGCCACTTCGGCGCGCAGCGCCTCCGACAGCCCGCGCAACGCGAACTTGCTGATCACGTAGGAAGGCACGAACGGTTGCCCGATCTTGCTCAGGATCGAGCCCACGTTGATCAGGACGCCGCGCTGTTGCTTGCGAAAGACGGGTAGGGCGGCCCGTGCTCCGTGAATCGCGCCGAACAGGTTGACCTCGATCACGCGCCGGTGCTCTTCGAGCGGCGCTTGCTCGAGCGAGCCGAACAGCGTCACGCCCGCGTTGTTGACCCAGACGTCGATCCCGCCGAAGGTCTGAACCGCGGTGTCGGCCAAGCGCCGGACGTCTTCCTCGCGCGTGACGTCTCCGACGAGGGCGACGGTGCGGGCGCCCGCTCGCTCGCAAATTTCCGCCGTTTCTCGCAGCGCGGCCTCGCGGCGCGCGCCGAGCACGAGGTTATCGCCGCGGCTCGCGAAGCGCACGGCAGCCGCGCGCCCGAGCCCCGACGATGCGCCAGTTATCACCACGGTCCGCGAGCGCTGATCGAAGGTCACCATGATTCCGTATCACTTGCGCATTGCAATTGCTCTGCCAATCCGCGGTTGCGCGATCTTCATCAGTCGTGAATCGCGTGCTCGCACACACCCTCGCTCGGCTGCGCCACCGTGAAAAACTTGGGTACCAGGCCAAACTCCTTCCGTGAGTGAAGCTCGACTCGTTCCAGCAGAAACGGGATCGAAGCTTCCTCCACCAGCGCGATCGCGGAGCCGCCGAAGCCGCCGCCGGTCATGCGCGCTCCGTAGACGCCGGGTACCGAGGCCGCGGTCTCGACCGCCGCATCGAGCTCGGGGCAGGAGACCTCGTAGTCGTCGCGGAGCGACGCGTGAGACGCCTTCATCAGCTCTCCGAAATCAGCGAAATTTCCCGCCTCCAGCGCGGAAGTCGCCGCGATGGTGCGGCCAATCTCGCGCACGACGTGGCGGCAGCGCCGGAACGTCTCCCGCTGCAGGAGCGGCTCACCTCGAGTGAGGAGCGCTTCGGAAACGTCGCGGAGCGACCGAATCTCGGGATCGAGGTGCGCGAGCACCGCCACGCCCTTCTGACATTCGGCGCGGCGTGCGTTGTACTCGGACGTAGCGAGCTCGTGGCGGACCGTCGTGTCGCAGATCACGATTCGCAGGCTCCCGAGCCGGAGCGGGATGGGCCGAGTCTCGAGTGAGCGACAATCGATCGAAAGCGCGTGATCGCGAGTGGCGAGCGCGACGATGAGCTGATCCATGATGCCGCACAGGGTGCCGACGTATTCGTGCTCGGCAGCCTGGGCGGCCAACGCGAGCTTTCTTCGATCCGGCTCCGACGGGTCGCGAAGCCGGAGCAACGCGTAGCCGACGGCCACCTCGAGCGCAGCGGACGAGGAGAGCCCCGCGCCGGGCGGGATGTCGCTGCGAATCCACAGATCCGCGCCGGTAACCGGCATTTTTCGCTTTTCGAGGCTGCGCGCCGTGCCCTCGACGTAGTCACCCCACAGGCCGCGCCTCGCGTGCGGAGGGACGTCGAGATCGAACTCGATGAGCTCGTTCATCTCTTCCGAGTGAACGCGAAAGCGTCGATCGGAACGCGCCGCCGCGGCCACGTACGTGCGCGAATCGATGGCCATGGGAAGCACGAACCCGTCGTTGTAATCGGTGTGTTCGCCGATCAGGTTGACGCGACCCGGGGCGGAGAACAACCGCGGCTCCGCAGCGAACCGAGCTCGGAAGCGCGCCGCGAGCCCTCGAAGAGATGTGTCGTGCACGAAGCTCAGCGTAGGACCGAGCGCGTCGGGTTCAAGATCAAAGGCCATTCGACACAGGAACGCCTCAGCGCCCGCCCGTTGGGGCGTTTCGCTCCTGCAGCAAGCCGGAGATTTCGATTGCGCGTTGGCCGATCTCCCACGCGAACGAGGCCCTGTGTCGATCGATTCCCAACGGCACTGCTCTTGCACTGCCGCCGGAACCTGATGTTCGACTACCTGATTGTCGGTGCTGGATTTGCCGGCAGTGTTTTGGCGGAGCGGTTGTCGGGTGCGGGCAAGAGCGTGCTCCTCTGCGACAAGCGGCCGCATGTCGGGGGCAACGCCTTCGACTTCGAGGATGAGGCCGGGATCCTGATCCACAAGTACGGGCCCCACATTTTTCACACGAGGTCGCAGCGTATCTTCGGTTACCTGTCGCGGTTCACCGACTGGCGACCTTACGAGCACCGCGTGCTCGCCCACGTCGACGGCAAGCTGCTCCCGTTCCCGATCAACGTGGACACCGTGAATCAGCTCTACGGCCTCAGCTTGACGCCGGAAGAAGTGGCCGAGTTCTTCGCCAAGCGAGCGGAGCCTCACGGTCAGTGCCGGACCTCCGAGCAGGCCGTGGTCAGCAAGATCGGCCGCGAGCTCTACGAGAAGTTCTTTCGCTATTACACGCGAAAACAGTGGGGCCTCGACCCGTCCGAGCTGGACGCCGCCGTGGCCGCGCGCGTCCCGGCCCGCTGCGACCACGACGACCGGTACTTCACCGACGAATACCAGTTCATGCCGCTTCGCGGCTTTACCGAGCTGTTCCGGAGAATGCTGTCGAGCCCGCGCATCACGCTCGCGCTCGACACGGACTACCGCGACTTGCAGCGTGCTGCGCGTTTTCGCCACTTGATCTATACGGGCCCAATCGACGCATTCTTCGACTACCGGTATGGACCGCTTCCTTATCGTTCTTTACGCTTCAAGTTCGAGACTCATCCCGTGGAGCGCTTTCAGCCCGCGGCGGTCGTCAACTATCCGAACGAACACGAGTACACTCGCGTGACGGAGTTCAAGTACCTCACGGGACAGAAGCACCCCTTCACGACCGTGGTCTACGAGTACCCCTGCGATCAGGGCGACCCGTATTACCCGGTGCCTCGTCCCGAGAACGCGGTGTTGTACCGAAAATACCAGGCGCTGGCCGAGGCGGACCCGAGCGTGAAGTTCGTGGGCCGGCTGGCTACCTATCGCTACTACAACATGGATCAGGTGGTCGGGCAGGCGCTTTCGCTCGCGGACGCACTCTGCGACCAGGGACCGGATAGCGCCGTCAACGCCGCGTAATCATGACCTCTGCGCCTTCTTTGCGGGGCTATCCGCGCCCCATGTTGCGGCGTGCCGAATGGACGGATCTGAGCGGCAAGTGGGACTTCGCGATCGATCGCGACGGCAGCTTTCACGAGCCCGCGCAGGTCAGCTTCGATCGCGAGATCGAGGTCCCCTTCGCGCTGGAGACCCAGCGGAGCGGCATCGGAGACGACACACCGATTTCGGGGTGTTGGTATCGCTTGCGCTGGCTGCCGCCGGCTCTCACACCCCAGCAACGGCTGCTGCTGCACTTCGGCGCGGTCGATTACACCGCCGCCGTGTACTGCGGCGGAGAGCTCGTGGCTCGTCACCAGGGCGGCTACACGCCGTTCTACGCGGATGTCACGCGCCACGTGCGCGTTGGCCAGCCACTCGAAATCGTCGTGCACGCCTTCGACGAGCCCCACGACCTGGCAAAACCTCGGGGCAAACAGGATTGGCAGCCCAAGGCGCATTCGATCTGGTACCCGCGCACCACGGGTATCTGGCAGACCGTGTGGGCGGAGAGGGCCCCGGCGAGCCGCATCGAATCGCTGCGGCTCTCCTCCAAGCTCGAGACCTGGGAAATCGCGATGGCGGCGCGCGTGGTCTCCGAGGCGCCGCAGTTGCTGCGCCTCGCCGTCCGGCTGACCGCGGGCGGCCAGCTCCTGGCCTCCGACGTCTATTCGGTAGTGTCCGGCGAGGTCCACCGCCGCATCGCGTTGTCGGACCCGGGCATCGACGATTCGAGGAACGTGCTGCTGTGGAGCCCGGAGTCTCCGACGCTGATTCAGGTCGAGCTCGAGTTGCTGGATGACCAGGGCAGGGTGCTCGATCACGTCGAGAGCCACACCGCGCTCCGCAGCTTGTCGGCGAAGGGCCATCGCCTGCTCTTGAATGGCCGCCCCTATCCGCTGCGGATGGTGCTCGATCAGGGCTTCTGGCCCGACTCCGGCGCGACGGCTCCCGACGACGACGCGGTCCGGCGAGACGTCGAGCTGATCAAGGCGATGGGCTTCAACGCCGCGCGAAAGCACCAAAAAATCGAGGATCCGCGCTACCTGTATTGGGCGGACGTGCTCGGGCTGTTGGTGTTCGAGGAGATGCCCAGCGCCTATCGCTTCACGCAAGATTCGATCGAGCGCCTGGTGAAGGAGTGGCTGGACGTGCTGCGCCGGGATGCGTCGCACCCGTGCATCGTGGCCTGGGTGCCGTTCAACGAATCCTGGGGCGTTCCGAACCTGCCCGAGAGCCGCGCAGAGCGACACTACGTTCAGGCGCTGTACCATCTGACGAAGACGCTCGACCCCGACCGCCTGGTACTGGGCAACGACGGCTGGGAGAGCGTGGCGACGGACATCATCGGCATCCACGACTACGACTCCGATCCGGGGAGGCTGACGCGCCGCTACAGCGATCGAGAAGCGCTCCCGAGGCTGTTGACCGAGGAAAGACCCGGCGGGCGCGCGATCGTGGTCGGTGAACAACACTCGAACGAACACCCGATCTTGCTCAGCGAGTTCGGTGGAATCGCGCTGTCGAAGGAAGCGAACAGCTGGGGCTACTCCCAAGTTCGCACTCGGCAGGACCTGCAGCGGCTCTATTCCGAGCTGCTCCGCGCGGTGCACGGCCTCCGGATGCTGAGCGGCTTTTGCTACACGCAGCTCACCGATACCTACCAAGAAGCGAACGGCCTTCTGTACGCCGATCGCACGCCCAAGTTCCCTCTAGACCGGATCCGCGCCGCGACGCTGGGTCAGGACGTTCCGCCGGGCACCGAGCCGCCACCCCCCGGCCAGTTCGAAGTCCCATGACCGAGCTGGAGTTGTGGGCGGGCGCCGAGTGCACCGTCAACCGTGTTCAAGACGCCTACTTCGATCAGCTGAACAAGACCCGCGCCTTCGCCCGGCTGGAAGACATCGACCGCCTCGCCGAGCTCGGGGTGCGGGCGCTGCGTTTCCCGGTGCTCTGGGAGCGCGTGGCGCCGAACGGCCTCGAGCACGCCGACTTCTCCTGGGTGGATGAGCGGCTCGAGCGGCTTCGGCAGGCCAAGATCCGCCCGATCGTCGGTCTTCTGCATCATGGCAGCGGCCCGCGCGACACGGATCTGTGCGCGCCGGACTTCGTCGAGCGCTTCGCCGAGCTCGCGCGCCTCGTGGCCCGGCGTTACCCCTGGGTCGAAGACTACACGCCGATCAACGAGCCGCTCACGACCGCGCGTTTCAGCGCCCTCTACGGTCACTGGTATCCCCACCGTCGAGACACCGCGAGCTTCCTGCGAGCGCTACTGAACCAGGTCGAGGCGATCTCGGCGGCGATGCAGGCGATCCGCGAGGTGAACCCGAACGCGCGCTTGATCCAGACCGAGGATGCGGGCTTCACC
>JALYWZ010000379.1 GCA_030852505.1 Myxococcota bacterium
CTACTCGGGCGAATGCGCGCAGGGCGTCTGCGGCGGCGACACCTGTCCGGGCCATTGCCAGGGCTATGCGCCGCTCGGCGACGATTGCGATTCCGAAACCCCGTGCGACCCCGCGGAGGGGCTGTGCCTCGCCGGCAGCTGCGAGGCCTACCCCGGCCCGGAAGAACCTTGCGCCGAGGGATCTTTCTGCGCCCCCGGCCTGCTCTGCGTCGGAGACGTGGAACCGTCCCCAACCTGCCTCGAGCCGCGCGCGGTCGGCGAAACGTGCCAAGCCGAGGCGCAATGTACGGGGGGAGTCTGCCGGAGCGGCAAGTGCACCGATCAAGTCGCGCTGAACGATGCCTGCAATAGCGACAGCAATTGCCCGGCCGGTGCCTACTGCCAGGAAACGTGCAAGCCGCGTCTCGCGCTTCTCGCCGCTTGCGATACGACGGTGCCTTGTCTCGAAGGGGCGGAGTGCCGCGCTGGTACGTGTCAGGTTCTCGGCGGCGCAGGCGACACTTGCCCGTGCGCCTCCGACGCGTGGTGCGACGACACGAACCACTGCCGGAACCCGGGCGAGCTCGAGGCCGATTGCAGCCGGTCGGACGAGCTGAACCTCTTCAACCGCTGCGCTGTCCCGCTGGTTTGCCGGCCTCACGAAGCGGACGAACCCGCCGCCCTCACCTGCCTCCCGCCGGGCGCGGAGGGTGAGCCCTGCCGGCCGCAGTTCGCGCACACCTGCCAGGCTCCGTTGTTTTGCCACCCGAGCACAGCACGTTGTCAGGTGCCCTCAGCCGAGGATGAAGCGTGCAATCCAGTGTTTCCGCTCGATAGCTGCCAGGCGGGTCTGTCTTGTCGGTGCACGTCGAATGGCTGCACACCGGGCGCGCTGGGGCCCGGAGTGTGCCGGCCAAGAGTTGAAAATGGCGGAGACTGCGCCAGCAACTCGGAGTGCAGAAGCGGCGTTTGTTCGGCGCAAAAGTGCGCCGCGAGCCCGGGCTGCCCGTGAGCTTCGAGCCATGTCCGACCACGCTGCCATCATCTATCGTTTGATCCCCCGCGAGGCCTGGCTCGCGGCGGAGCGCGCCGGTACGTTCCACGGTTCGGCGCACGACCTCCGAGACGGCTTCATTCACTTCTCCAGCGCCGCACAGGTCCGTGAAACCGCCGCGAAGCACTACGCGGGTCAAGCCGATCTGTTGCTGCTCCACGTCTCGGTCTCAGCGCTCGAGGCACCGCTCCGCTGGGAGATTTCTCGCAACGGCGAGCTCTTCCCGCACCTCTATGGCTCACTCCCGGTGCGCGCCGTGCACCGCGTAGAAGCCGTGCCGCTCGGAGACGACGGCGTGCACCGATTCGACGCGACGAATCTAGGTCGACAGGGATAAAACCAGGGTCACTCCGCCGAGTGACGCCATTCACGAAAGTACGCTTGGTATTTTCGATTCCCTGCTATGGTGCGCGCCCAATTTTTGGGAGCAGAGACGATCGGAGCAGATTCGAATGAGATCTATGAAGAGTGGGCTGTGGCTTTTGTGCGGGTTGGTGTCGGTCGCGGGCTGCAGCAGCGCAGGCATCGACGAGAGCCGCGAGTCGGCTGGGACGCAGGGCGACGGGATCATCCGGGCCTCGTCCAACGGCGGCCGCGACGAGGTCGTGATGCTCTATGGCGTCACGGGCGACGGCGGGCGGATGTACTGCACGGGCTCTTACTACGCCCCGCGCGTGGTGGTGACCGCGGCCCATTGCCTGCAGAACCTGTATCAGCTGTTCGTTTACTACGGTGACAACCTCGAGCAGGACCTGCCGCAGCTGACCTCGGACGGCTTCATCGGGCTCGTTCCGCCTCCCCTCAACTCCCCGACTTCCAAGTGGGCGCAGGCGGACTCGTGGCAGTCGCACCCCGCTTACGATCCGGTCGCGAACTCGGCCGACATTGGCGCGGTGTTCCTCGATCGCAAGCCGCCGTTCGATCCGCTCCCTCTCTATCGCAACCGCGTGAGCTCCGGACTGAACGTGACCATCACCGGCTGGGGCTCCAACTCCACGCCCACGCCTGTCACGGGCGCTGGCTACGGCGTGCAGCGCACCGGCACGACGCTCACCATGGGGAACCCGACGGCTGCCGACTACCATTCGGACGATCCGAACCCCGGCATGCTCGATCCGGCGGTGCGCCAGACGGTGCTGAAGACCAATGGTGCCTCGCCGCGCGCGAACGGCTGCTTCGGTGATTCGGGCGGCCCGATCCTGCTCACGCAGTACGGCCAGACGTACATCGCGGGCGTCGGCTATTGGACCGGCCTTTCTTGCGAAGATTACAACCTCTGGATGCGCATCGACTCGTTCTTGCCGTTCCTGGATCTGTCGTACAAGCGCGGCGGTCAGGACGTGCTGAAGCCGACGCTCGCTTGTGTCAGGCCGAACCCGCAGGGGTCGTTGACGGCGATTTTCGGCTACCAGAACGACAACGGCGTCGCGATCTCGGTGCCGTACGGTTCCAAGAACGCTTCAGCGCGCGATACGTCGGCGCTGCGCCCGACCCGCTTCGAGCCGGGTCTGCACCCGTTCGCGTTCGGAGTGGATTTCACGCCGGGCCAGACGGCGAGCTGGACCTTCGCGCCCGACAACAACCCGTCCGTGACGGTGAACGCGACCGCCTCGTCGCCGAGCTGCACCGCCGCCCAGGCAGTGGACAGCGGCTGCGTGCTGCAGTGCCGCGCGCAGCTGCGCTCGGGCTGCGCTCGCGCCGAAGAGTCCGATCAGTGCGTCGAGTTCTGTGCCGAAATCGGCCACGTCATCGAGGACTTCGTACCCGAGTGCAACGATGAGCGGGTCACCTGGCAGAACTGCGTGAATGCCACTCCGCCCGGCACCTCGAACTGGGACTGCAGCTTCGAAGATTTCGTCGGCATCTACGGCGAGGGCCCCCAGCCGCCCGCCTGCCAGGCAAAGCAGGACGCCTACACGAACTGCCTCCTCGGAGGCTGAGCCGCGGCAGTAACGCGCTCGGTCGTTTCGCACGCCGCTTCCGGACTGGGGGCGGCGTGCGCGGCGGCCCCCGAGCTCAGGATTCCGAAGGACGGAGCAGCGCGCGGCCGAGCCTCGTATGCTCGAAGGATGCGCGTCGGAAACCTACATCGCGAGATCCCAGTCGAGCTTCCCGAGGAGCTGTTCACGACGCTGACGGGGAGCTCGTCCGTGCGTATCGAACGCATCGTTTCACGGGGGCATCGCTCACCCGAAGACTTCTGGTACGACCAGGAGGAGACCGAGTTCGTGCTGGTGGTGTCTGGCAGCGCCGAGCTCCAATTCGAGGGTGGCGCGACACGTTCCCTGACAGCAGGTGACTGGCTCGAAATTCCGGCGCACACGAGACATCGTGTGTCGTCGACGGATGCGGAGCGCGACACCGTCTGGCTGGCGGTGTTCTACGCGGAGTGATCTAACGGCGGCCAGATCACGCTCCTGAACGGCGCCGCCCACCGACAACGGCGCCAACATCAGCTTCGCACCTCCAACATCGCGGCCTCGCTTGCCCATCAAAACACCCTGCCGCTCGTCGAGCGGCCCTTCGAGGCGCCGCGCAAGACATCGGTGTTTTGGAGTCCTCGGCTCCTTGGGATCCGCCCGTCCACCGAGGCACCCGGCCCCAGTGGGTCACTCGTGACCGCGTTTTTCGTTACCCGGTTGTTCATTTTTCCGCGGTTACTGCGTAGGCGTCCGGCGGCACGGGGCGTGCACTATATCTGTCCAATGTCCGACGCTTTGAGCGTGCTGGTCGTGGAGGACGACGCGGACGCTCGTGAAATGCTGAAGCACGCGATCGAGTCCTGGGGACATGTGTGCCGAACTGCGCGCGACGGCGCCGAGGCGCTGGAAATGCACGAGCGAGAACGCGCCGACGTGATCATCAGCGACTGGCAGATGCCGCGGATGGACGGCCTCGAGCTCTGCAAGCGAACCCGCGTTTCGGAGGGCGACCATTACACGTACTTCATCTTCATGACCGGCCTCAGCGAGAAGAAGCACCTGGTGCTCGGGATGGAGGCAGGCGCGGACGATTACCAGACCAAGCCCATTCATCTCGACGAGCTCCGAGCCCGGCTCGTGTCCGCCAGGCGCGTCGTTTCGGTGCACCGAAAGCTCGCCGAGAAGAACGCCGCTCTGCGCCACGATAGCCACGTCGCGTTTCGGCTGGCACGCCGCGACGCCGTCACCACCATCGGCAATCGCTTGAGCCTGGACGAGAACCTGAAGGCGATCTGGGCCAATGCGGTGCGCTACCGCCGCCGCTACAGCATCATCCTGTGCGACATCGATTGGTTCAAGACCTACAACGATCGGCTCGGTCATGTCGCTGGCGACCGCGCGCTGCGCACGGTCGCCGAGACGCTGCGCGATCAGCTGCGCCTCGGGGACGGCATCTACCGCTACGGCGGCGAGGAATTTTTGGTCGTGCTCCCCGAGCAAGGCGTGACGGAGGCGCTGGCCGTCGCGGAACGCCTGCGCGCAGCCGTGGAGCGGCGAGCGATCCAGACCCCCGCCGGGAGCGGCGTGGTGACCATCAGCGCCGGCGTGGCGGAGCTCGACATGGACCGCGACAAGACTCCGGCGACCTGGCTCGACCGCGCCGACCGCGCGCTCTATCGAGCCAAGGCAAACGGGCGTAACCGCAGCGAAGCCGCGATCGAAGCGGCGCTACGCGGCGTGTCGTGAGCCGTCAAACCGCCGTCTTTCGCCCCTTCGGCTCGTACGCGCAATAAGTTCCGGTGCGGACTGCCCAGTCGAGGTGTCGGCCGAGCTCGGCTTCGTGCTCGGCGATTTTTCGGATCGCCTCGCGGACGCGCCGCTGAACGGTGATGCGCGCCCGCTCGACCGCGGAACCGGCGCGCCGCGCGCGGCCGCCGAGCCCAAAAGCGCTCGAAAGCTGCTGCACCAGGAGCTCGAGCTCGCGGCGCGCGCGATCGGCGCGGCCGATATCGGCAAACCGGTCCGCCTCCTCGATCTCGGCGCGTAGGTCGGCGATGCGCCGCTGGTAAGCCTCGCGAGCCTTCGCGTCGAGCACTTCACCGGCGTCGCCTCGATCGAGCGCGGCGCTTTCGCTTTCTGGCTCGGCCGCGAGGTCGAGCACGTGCAGCTCTTGGCCGGGATGCTGGACGAGGCGCGCGAGGATGGGCAAACCGCGAACCGACCGCAGCCGCGTCGTCCTGCCCTGGCAGACCAGCACCACGTCCTTGCCCGAGGTGCCGATCGAGAAGTCGAGCGCTGGCGGGAGCTCCGCGCTCTCGGAACTGGCTGGAAGCTTCGCAGGAACACCGGATATTCGAGCCCCGGCGCGGACCAGGATCGCCGGGATGCCTAGCGCCGCGGCCAGGCGCGCCGCCGTCGCAAAGTCTTCACTGGCGGGTTCGGAGAAGTGCTCGAGCGCTTCGGCACGCGCGAGGTGCGTCCAGGCCTCGCCCGCGGCAGCGCCCGAGCGACGGACCAGCTCGAACGCCGAATCGAAGCGGGACAGCGCCTCGTCGCGCCGGCCGAGCCG
>JALYWZ010000380.1 GCA_030852505.1 Myxococcota bacterium
GATCCGCATCGACGACGGCCGCGAGCGGCTCCACGCCGGGACGCCCGCGTTCGTGGCGATCTCGAGTCGCGGTGCAGCCGTCTCACCCAGCGCGAGCGCACCGTGACCGAAGCACCCGAGGTCGTGATCCGCACCGAGCACCTCGAACGGCGCTTCGGGGAGCTCGTCGCCGTGCGCGACGTGTCGCTCGAGGTGCGCCGCGGCGAGATCTTCGGCGTGCTCGGCCCGAACGGAGCCGGCAAGTCGACGACGATCCGCATGCTGTGCGGCATCCTCGACCCGAGCGGTGGGCGCGGCACGGTCGTCGGTTACGACATCCAGAAGCAGCCGGAGCGCATCAAGGAGCGCATCGGCTACATGACCCAGCGCTTCAGCCTCTACGAGGACCTGAGCGTCGAGGAGAACCTGCGTTTTTACGCCGGGATCTACGGACTCTCGTTCAGTGCCCGGCGCGCGCGCATCGAGAAGGTGCTCGAGGCGTCGGGGCTGTTGCCACGGCGCAAGCAGCTCGCCGGCACGCTGTCCGGCGGCTGGAAGCAGCGCGTGGCTTTGGCGAGCGCGACGATCCACGAGCCTCCGCTGTTGTTCCTCGACGAGCCGACCGCGGGCGTCGATCCGGTCAGCAGGCGACAGTTCTGGGATCAGATCCACCGCATCGCCGCCGAGGGCACCACCGTGCTCGTCACCACGCACTACATGGACGAAGCCGAGCGCTGCCACCGCTTGGCCTTCATCTTCAGCGGGCGCCTGCTGAGCGTCGGCACGCCGGAAGAGGTGGTCGCCGCGCGCGGGTTGTCGGTGCTCGAGGCCGAGGTGGACGCGCCGGTGCGCGCCGCGGACGAGCTCCGCACGTTTTCGGAGACGGACGAGGTGATGCACCTCGGGCACCGGATCCGGATCGCGACGCGCGGCGTGCCCGACGTCGAACCCTGGGTGCGCACCCGGCTCGAAGCAGCGGGGATCCGGCTGGTGAGCGCGCGCGTCGTGCGCGCCACGGTCGAAGATGCGTTCGTCTCGACGGTTCGCGCCGAAAGCGAGCAACCTGGGCAACCTGGGAGCGCGTCGTGATCACGCGGTCGCTTTCCATTGCTGGAAAGGAGCTGCTCCAGCTGCGCCGCGATCGGATGACGCTGGCGATGATGGTGGTGTTGCCGCTGCTGCAGCTCCTGCTGTTCGGCTACGCCATCAACACCGACGTTCGCCACATGCCGACCCTGGTGTTCGACTCCGACCACACCAGCGCGTCGCGCGGCCTGGAGCGGAGCCTGACCGCCAGCGGCTTCTACGACGTGGTCGGCCATGTGCAGAGCCACGCGGAGATCGAGCAGGCACTCCGCGCCGGCGATGCCAAGGTCGCTCTGGTGATCCCGGCAGGGTATGCGACCAAGCTCGCTCGGAAGCTGCCGGCCTCGCTCCAGCTGGTGGTGGACGGCTCCGATCCGCAAACCGTGGCCAGCGCCACCAACACCGCAGCCTCGCTCGCGTCCGCCGAATCCACGGCGTTGCTCCTGCAACGGCTGGGACCGGCCGGGGCGCTCGGGCCGCCGCTGAAGCTCGAACCGAGCACCTGGTACAACCCGGAGCTGCGCACGGCGGTGTTCGTCGTCCCGGGCCTGGTCGGCGTGATTCTGACCATGACCATGGTGATGCTGACGTCGATGGCGATCGCTCGCGAGCGCGAGCGGGGCACGCTGGAGCAGCTGATCGTCTCACCCGTGAAGCGGCTGGAGCTCGTGCTCGGCAAGATCGCGCCGTACGTGGTGATCGGCTACGTGCAGATGACGCTGATCCTGTCGGCGGGCAGCTTCGTCTTCGACGTACCGCTCAGCGGCTCGCTGACGCTGCTGTACGCGCTCGCGTTCGTGTTCATCGCGGCAAACCTGGCGCTCGGCCTGTTCTTCTCGACGCTGGCGAAGACGCAACAGCAAGCGATGCAGATGTCGTTTTTCTTTCTGTTACCCAACATCTTGCTGAGCGGCTTCATGTTCCCGTTCGAGGCCATGCCGAGGCCGGCACAGCTGCTCGCCGAAGCGCTGCCGCTCACGCACTTTCTCAGGATCGTGCGAGGTATCACGCTGAAGGGCGCGTTCTTCTCGGACCTCGCGCGAGAGCTGGGGTTTCTCGCAGTGATCCTGGGCGTTCTGATCGTCCTCGCATCCACCCGCTTCTCGAAGAAGCTCGCCTGACGGACAGACATGGCACGACCGAAAGGTGACATCGATCAGCGGATCCTCCGCGCGGCGCGCGTGCGCTTTCTGGCCGAGGGCGTGGACGGCGCGTCGCTCCGAGCGGTGGCGAAGGACGCGCGCACCAGCATCGGGATGATCTACTACTACTTCCCGACCAAGGACGACCTGTTCTTCGGCGTCGTGGAGGAGGTGTACCAGCGCGTGCTGCGCGACATCGAAACCGCGCTCGCACCCGACGTCGAGGTCGAAGCGCGCATTCTCCGCCTCTACGAGCGCATCGTTCGGCTCGACGCGGGTGAGCGCGACGTGCTGCGCCTGGTGGTGCGCGAGACTCTGACCTCGGCGGCGCGGCGCGAGCGGCTGCTCGAGCGCTTCGCGCGCGGACACTTTCCGATCGTGATCCGCACGGTGCTGGAAGGCTTCGCGAACGGCTCGCTCGACGCGTCGTTGCCGCCCTTCGTGGTGGCGACGGCGATCATCTCGCTCGGCGCGCTGCCTCCGGTCGCTCACCGGATCGTGGGCAGCCACTTGCCGCTGCCCGGTCCCAAGTCCGCCGAGGACCTGCCCGCCCAGCTCGTCCGCGCCCTTTTTTCGGGGATCGGCGCGAAGACTCTGGCGCCGTCCGGAGTACCGCGCAGGACTCCTGCGCAGAGCCCCCCCAAGAGCGGCCAGTTGCGGGCCGGTCTTAAGGGGTCTGGCAAAAAAAAGTCGCCGGGCGACCTTTGACTCGTAACCCTCTGAAATGACTCAGGGAACCGGAGCGTGGTCTCGGGTTCCCTGAGTGCTGTGCGCGGTGCTGTCAGCCGTCAGCCGGCGGAGAAGCGGATTCAGCTGCGCTTGAACGGCGCCTTGCCGGAGTAGACCTGGTCGTCGCCGAGCTCGTCGCCGATCCGGAGTAGCTGGTTGTACTTCGCGATGCGGTCGCTTCGGCTCAGGCTGCCGGTCTTGATCTGCCCGGCGTTGGTCGCCACGGCCAGGTCGGCGATGAAGGCGTCTTCGGTCTCGCCGGAGCGGTGCGAGATGATCGAGGTGTAGCCCGAGAACGTCGCCAGGCGGATCGTATCGAGGGTCTCCGTCAGCGAGCCGATCTGATTCAGCTTGATCAGGATGCTGTTGGCGATGCCCTTCTCGATGCCGCGGGCGAGGCGCTCCTTGTTCGTCACGAACAGGTCGTCGCCGACCAGCTGAACGCGCGAGCCGATCTTCTCGGTGATGAGCTTCCAGCCGTCCCAGTCGTTCTGGTCGAAGCCGTCTTCGATGCTGACGATCGGGTACTTCTCCGAGAGCTGGGTGTAGATGTCCGCGAGCTCCGCGGCGGTCACCTTCTTCTTGTCGAAGGTGTACTTGCCGTCCGCGTAGAATTCGCTGGCGGCGCAGTCGAGGCCGAGCGCCACGTCTTCACCCGGGCGGTAGCCCGCGGCTTCGATGGCCTGGAGGATGCGCTTCAGCGCCTCCTCGTTCGAGGCGAGGCGCGGGGCAAAGCCACCTTCGTCACCCACGGCAGTGGTCAGGCCTTCCTTCTTCAGGATCGACTTCAGGTTGTGGAACACCTCGGCGCCGGCGCGCAGGGCCTTGGCAAAGCTGTCGAAACCCAGGGGAACGATCATGAACTCCTGGATCTCGAGGCCGTTGTCGGCGTGGGCGCCGCCGTTGATGATGTTCATCAAGGGGGTGGGCAGCACGCGAGCCTGGACGCCGCCGAGGTAGCGCCACAGCGGGATACCGACGGTGTCGGCGCCGGCACGCGCCGTGGCCATCGAGACGGCGAGGATGGCGTTGGCGCCAAGCTTGCCCTTGTTCTCGGTGCCGTCGACCTCGAGCAGCTTGCGGTCGAGCGCGGACTGGTCGAGCGCGGACATGCCGATCACGGCCGGACCGAGCTTCTCGTTCACGTTCTCGACGGCCTTGCGGACGCCCTTTCCGAGGTAGCGCTTCTTCTCCTCGTCGCGAAGCTCGATCGCCTCGTACTCGCCCGTGGAGGCACCGCTCGGCACTGCGGCCCGGCCCCAACCACTGGAGGTGTGAACTTCGGCCTCGACCGTGGGATTACCACGCGAATCGAGGATCTCTCGTGCGCTAACTTGCAGGATCTCCGGCATGGGTGGCCGCTTAACACGGATCCTCGGAGCAAGCGAGGGCCGTGCGCACACGGACCCACCACTGGAAATGCGCTTTCAGGTGCGAGCGAAGCGACGGCGCGCCGAGCGCCTAGGCGTCTTCGTCTTCATGTCGAAACAGTGTCGCAACGGGCCCCGACGACGCGCCCCACTGCTCGCCGTGCTGCGTGTCCTGGTGGAGACCCGGGTGTCCCGCGGGCAGGTTGCAGGCCAGGTCGATGCGCCTGCGCGCGACGTTGGTCGCGGTGTCGGGCACCTGCTTCGTCACGATCAAGACCGCTTTTTGACCACACAGATCCATCCGCGCCGAACTTCTATAACACGCCCTCGCGCGCGGCACGGGCGCCGCGGCGTTCGAGCGAATTTACCCGAAGTTTCCCGAGGATCCCGGCGATTCCGGGCGGCGCGGAAAAGGGCTGTTAGAGTTCGCGCTCCGGATGTCCGCGGAACCCGCAGCGCCCCCGCCCGACGCCGCGTTCAACTCCGAGTTCGACGCCTGGGAGCAGTCCGAGAAAGATGCGGCGGGAGCTCGACACGGCAGCTGCCGGCTCTACCGCAGCGACGGCTCGCTCAAGCTCGAGTGCCGCTTCGAGAGCGGCGTCTTGTCGGGGCCCTTCACGGCGTACCATCCGAAGGGCAGTCTTTCGCGGCGCGGCAATTACCTGGACGGAAAGCTCGACGGCACGGTCGCGATCTTCGCGAGTGACGACCCGGGAGCTGAACCTCTGCGCACGTGTTGTGTGCCCCCGGGAGCGCGCGAGCTCCGCGCCGTCTACTCGGCGGGTGTGATCCAGCGCGAGACGTACTTCGACGCTGCGGGGCGCCCGCTATGTTCGGACGGAACGCCCTGGCCCGAACGCGCCGCGACTCTGCCCGAAGACGTCGAGTGGGACCCGGGCGCGAACTGTTGGCGGCTCTCGTTACCGGGCGAGGGTGGCTCGATACGCTACCGCTTCTTCTCGCTCGACGGGACGCGCATCCAGGAAGACGAATTCGTGAGCGGCCAGCGCCGGGCGACGTTTCGCTACGACGCACGCGGCGTGCTCTCGCACGAGCGCCACTTCGACGAGCACGGTGTGGCGCAGGGCCGCCATCTGCGGCGCTACCCGACGCCCCCGTTCGAGGACGCGCGGATCGTGCTCGAAGAGGGCAGCTTCGTCGACGGCCGCCCGGCGGGCGAGTGGCGGCTCTACGACGCGGACGGCGTGCTGCTG
>JALYWZ010000381.1 GCA_030852505.1 Myxococcota bacterium
ATGCCGAGGTGATCGTGCACGGTACCGTGTTCCGCGTGCGCACCAACCCCGCGGGCTCGCTCCACGGCACGTGCGTGAGCGTCACCGAGGGTCGCGTGACCGTGCGCCACGCCGAGGGCACGGTCGTTCTCGACCCGGGGCAGCGCTTCGGCTGCGAGCCGCAAGCAAGCTCGGCGCCCGTCGCCGAGGCGGCTCCCGCTCCCAAGCCCGAGGCCGTCGAACCGAAGGCTCCGCGGCGCACGGCGAGCCGAATCGAGCGCCGCGCGAAGGAGAAGGATGCGCGAGCGAGCGGCAGCCTCGAGCAAGAAAATCAGCTGCTCTCGGGCGGGCTCTCGGCCGAGCGCTCCGGGAATTGCGCGAAGGCGATCGGTGCGTTCAACGAGCTGTTGTCTCGCTACCCGAACACGCCGCTCGCGCCCGAGGCTCGCGGCGGCCTCTACCGCTGCAAAGCGCGCTGAGCCAGCGGTCCGCTCAGCCCCAGCCCAACCGCACCAGGTAATAGTAGACGGCGAGCTTCGGGATCCGCAGCAACGCGATCAGCGCGAAGGCGCTCTTCGGCAAGCGGCACAGGCCCGAGGCGTAGCAGAGCACCGAGAAGGCGATCGGCGTCAGGCTCGCGAGCAGCACCACGCGCTGGCCATGCCGCGCGTAGAGCTCGGTCACGACGCGGCTCGAACGCGCGAGCTTCTTCTTGAACCACGGCACGCCGCCCAGCATGCCGGAGAGCGAGTAGGCGATGCAGCCGCCGAGCAGCGAGGCTGCGGTGATCGCGGCGAACGCGCCGAGCTGCGGGCCGCCCGAGGCGATCGACATCAGCATGTAGAACTGCGGCGGCACCGGGAAATGCAGACCGTCGGCGATCACGGTGCCGAACGCCATGCCCCAGAGCCCGTAGCGCTCGACGAACGAGCGCCCCATTCCTTCGAGCTCTGGCCGGAACCAGCGGCCGAGCAAGAACGCCAGCACCACCAGGGTGGCGAGCGCCAACATCCATCGCAGCAAGAGCCCGGTCAGCGTCGACTTGTCGGACGGCGGATGCGCGTCGGGATCGAGCGGGCTCTCGGCGGACGACGACATCCTCTGCGCAATCCTTGTCCGGCCGGGAGCGCCGGCAATGCGTATTTTCGTCGAGCGGTGAGCCGAACCAGCGCCGAGCTCCCTCTTCTATCCGAGAAGATGATGCGCGCCGGGATCTCGAGCTTGGCCATTCTTGGCTGTGTCCTCGCGGCGCGGCCGGCGTCGGGGCAAGCCGAGCCGCCGGACGAGCCCGCCGAAGAGCCGCGGTTCGTACCGCGGATCGGTTCTTCGGCCGGTGTAGGTCTCAGCCTCGAGGGCTACGTTGGCATGACCGCCTACCACAGCGAACGCGCGCTCCGCGGCCACGGCGTCACGGGCGGGATTGCGCGGGTTCGCGCGAGTTACGTCACGGCAGGCGGCTTCGTCGAGCGCGCGGACGAGATCGAATTCGGACGTTGGAAAGCTTTTGGCGGCTTCGCTGGCGTCCGCATTCCGTTCGCGAACTGGGTGGACTTCGAGGGCAGCGTCGGCGGCGGGTCGCGCACGCACGCGGAGGACGACCTCCGCTACGACGACGGCAACGGCTACGCGTGGGCCACGCCGTTCGCGATGCTGCGCTTCGGTCTCTCCGATCGCACTTCGGAGGCGCCGTTCGCGCTGCGCGTCGGGTTCGAGGTGGTCGCGATGTTCGATCTGAAGCGCCACGACCAACCGTGGGAGGTCGTGTATCCGCGCGCGGAGGGTCTCCCGCCGCTCGTGTTTCGCGGAACGACACCGCTCGGTGGCTCGAGCGCCGGCGTGCTCTTGTCCGTCGGCTTCGACGTCTTCATCTCACCTACATTGGAGAAGCGAAAAGCCAGTGTAGGCAGACGCTAATCCGAGAATTTTTCGGCCTCCCCGGCGTCGCGCGCGCGTCGTTCGGTTCCTGCTTTTAGCCGCATGGCGCCGCTGTTAGAGCTGCGAGCTCCGGAGGAGTCGCGATGGATCTAGAACGGCACGTCGGTCTGAGGGCGGATGGCCAGGTCACGTTGCTCGATCGCCGCAGCATGGGCCGCGCGATCGCGCTCAAGTTGTCGGCGATGGGTTTCCACGTGCCCGTCGACAAGGGAGACGAGGAGCTGCTGGATCTCGGGCGCGATCTGTTCGCTCGGTATCGCGAGCAGTCGCGGCTCTTGTCCGAGCACCTGTGCCCGGCGGATCGCCGGATCCAGGCCTTCCTCGACTCGCTGTTCGTGGGCTTGTCTCTGCCCTTCACGCCGCGCTTGCCAGGAGCAACGTTCCTGCTCGACCGCTACGGGATCGCGCGCGAGCTATCGCTGCCGGACGCGCAGGACGAGTGGCACAACGAGGTGATCAGCAGCTATCGCCTCGACAACGGCGTGCTCCACAATCCCCTGAACGACCGGCGCACGACGCAGGGCGTGTTCCACGTCGCCGACATCGGCCTGCCCGTTCCGGGCGACAAGGTCGGCGTGCCGCTCGTCGCCTACGCGCACATGCTGCATCAGGCGTTTCATCCGCCGTCGCACCTCGAGCGCCTGCCCTACTCCGCGGAGTGGGAGGAGCCGATCGAGACGATCGTCTCGCTCTTGTTGCGACCGCTGGTTTGCCCCGCGGTGCCCAAGGTTTCTGCCGAAAAGCGCCTGGAAGTACGCTTCTTCGCGCCCGGCGGCCTGGTCTCGAACCTCGACTTCGTCGAGAGCATCTTCGGCAACGCCGGCGATCCGTACCTGCCCGAGAACGACGCCGCGCTCGACACCGATCACTGGACCGGCCACACCGGCTGCGTGATCCTCGCGCCGCACCTGACCAGGCTGCGAAAGAAGGACGTCGGTCTGCCGCACGTCTCCGAGGCCACGCCGGACGAGAAGAAGTACGGCATGTGCTGGGCAGACCCCGAGGAGCTCTACAACAACGGCAGCCCGTTCAAGATCACTGCGCGCAGCATGGACGGCGTGATGGTCACGATCCTCGCCGACAACTATTTCGGTTACTGCAAGAAAGAGGTCAAGACCCAGATCAGCTACAGCGCGAACCTGTACGGCCTCGCAGAAGAAGAACACGCAGGCGGCGCGCTCGCGTTTGCGACCCAGAGCCTCGGCTTCGACTTTGCGCCCGATCGCCTCGGCGCTTCGCGGCACCGCTTCGAGGAGGCGCTCGAGCTGCTCGGAGATCGCGTCGAGCTCCGGCCGAGCGGTTACGCAGTCGACAAGCTGTATCCGGAAATCCACTACCTGCCCGAGGACATGTCGATCGACCTCGAGAAGCAGGACGTATCGTGGACCAGCCGCGGCGAGGAGCAGCACCTGAAGCTCTTGCCCGGCCGCGTCTACATTCACCCGAGCGGCTACAAAGTCCGGATGGAAAAGCACCCGGCGGCGCCCAGCTGGCGCCTGATCGGGACCGCGGCGGAAGGCACCTTCTGCCACAAGCCCTGCACCGTCTCCGGCGGCGGAAAGTCCGAGATCAGCAAGAGCCTGGTCGACGCCGTGATCTACGGGCCGATCTACGTGAAGAACCTGGAGGACGATCTGGAGCTCGTGCAGACGATCTTCGATCGCGACTACCGCGACGCGCTCCGCCCCGAGCGGCGCGCCAACGTCCAGAGCTCACGCCCGGTGCTCTCGCCCGATCGCTCGCTCGGCTCGGTGATCAAGCTGCTCACGCCGAACCCGATCGACTTCACGACCGAGCACAACGCCTGGCTCGAGACCGTGCCCAACTACGTGCGCGCGCTGGTGTTCTTGATCAAGCGCTTCTACCGGGGGGACTGGGGCAAGGACTGGCGCAAGCACTTCACGGTCGACATCATCAACGGCGCGTCCGGTCACGAGCTCAAGTACGGCGGACGCAAGCTGGTCGGCAGCTACCTGCGCGTCGGCTTGCTCGAGAACGGCGCGTGGCGCACCTACAAGCTGCGTCAGGACTTCATCGCGGCCGACAAGGTGCAGATGGAGGACGACATCACGGCCTCGGTCGTGGTTTCGGCGGACAAGCTTTTCGGCCTGCCCTCGGAGTACGACGGCCACCCCAGCCTGAAGCTCGCGGAGAACTGCGAATTCAGGCTGTTTCAGCGGCCCGACGAGGCGATCCACCCCGGCTTCGACAAGCAGACCGAGGACGACATGGCGCGCCCCGGGCTGTTCACCTCGAATTTCCAGCCGATCGAGCCGGCAGCCATGCGAGACATCGCCGAAGAGGTGGCGCTGCACGACGCGTTCACCGAGCCGATGCGCAAGCACGTCGAGAAGAACGCGGCGCGCGACAGCGGTTTCTCGATCTGTTCGGCCAAGCCGCGCGTCGTCGGGGGCAAGCCGACCAAGAACCCGCGCTACCTCCAGGTGCGGCCCGACATGGCGCGGCCGCGCGATCGCTACATCGCCGAGATGGGCGCGCGCCTGTACCGGCGCATCCCTGCGAGCGAGCCGGTGATCTTCCCGGTCATCAGCGTGCTTTCCGGCCGGCGCAACAACCCGCCCGACGGGCCGATCCAGCCGTTGTGCGTGTTCGGCCCGATCCACTATCAGGAGCTGCCCGAGCTGTTCATGGATTACATCTGCTCGGTCACCGGCAAGTCGCCGAGCACCACCGGCGCGGGGACCGAGGGCGCGCTCACCAAGGGGCCGTTCAACGCCCTGTGCGCGACGGCCGATCTCAACAACGCGCTGGTCTCGATGCTGCTCACCGGCTACGGCGGCTTCAGCTCGGCCGCCGGCTGGATCGGCCCGAAATTCCAGGTCGATCACGACATCAGCCTGCTCGTGCCCGAGGTCTGGTGCCGCATGTTCCCGCACGAGCGCGAGCCCAAGCGACTGATCGCCGAGGGCCAGCTCGAGCCGCTGTCCGACTTCGTGCACGAGGGCCGGCTGGTTCCGGCGAGCCGGCTCGGCTACCGCATCACCTCCAAGTTCGTGCACACGTTCTTCGGTCGAGTGTTCGACAACCCCGCGGACGTATTCACGGAAGAGATCTTGAAGCCCGAGATCCAGTCGACGCAGGTGTTCGTGGACGGCGTGGACAACATCGTCGACGCGCAGCGCCGCGTGGCGCTCGCGTACTTCGAGGACAAGAGCATCGAGGACGCCTGTCCGCCGCTGCGGGCGCTGCTCCACATCATGGCCTACGGCGAGTTCGAAGGAAAAGACGCGCACCATCCGGAGGTGCGCGCGATGTTCACGCGCGAAGCGCTGCTCGCGAGCGACTGGTACGCGGAGCGGCTGGCCGTGAAACAGGAGCGCGACATCGAGCTCTGGCGCCGGCACGTGCGCTCGCTCGGCGAGTTCCTCGCGCAGCCGAGCCACCGCGACGAGGCCGTTCGCCTCGGGATCGCCGAGCGGCTGTCACGGGCGAAGGCCGAGCTCGAGCGCGCGAGCGCGCCGGATTACCGAGCGGCCCTCAAGGGAACGATCGGGGCCGATCCCGTGCACCGCTCGGAGACCGCCCACGTCATGCCGGCGCTCGGTGCGCGCGAGCCGGGACGCGCCCAAGGCCTCGCC
>JALYWZ010000054.1 GCA_030852505.1 Myxococcota bacterium
CCCAGCGCACGCTAGCCGTCGCGCGGCCGAAGTCGAGCCGCGACTCCTGCACGCCCGCGACCACGCGCGGCAAGCTCTCCACGAGCCAGACGCAAGCGGCGCAATGCACCCCCTCCAGGCTGAGCTCGATCGAGCAACTGCCGTCCGGGTGAACGTCGAAGCGCGTCGCCAGCGCCGGATCGTCGAACTCGGCGAAGCGGCGTCCGCTCGGCCGCACCGGGCGCGCTCGAACCGCCGAGATTTCCCGATCCGCGTAGAAAGCCTCGAGCCCGGCCGCGTGGATCGCGGCGTAGACCGTGAGGCATCCGGCACAACAAAAGCGTCGCCCCGAGTCGTCCGACAGCTCCGACGCGAGCTCGGCGCCGCAATGTGCGCAATGGTCTGTCGCCGACTCGGCGTTCGGGAGCGCGTTCGCCATCTAGTGCCTGTGCAGTGGACACGACTCGGGTGCAGCGGGTGCCTCGAAGGTCCGGAGCCCGAGCACGAACAAGCCCGAGGCGACCACCACGGCCGCCGTCAGCGTCTTGGCGCGCGGACCGAGCCGCGCACTCAGTCCGCGCAGGCCAAGGCTCGCGATGACCAACGCGGGCACCGTCCCGAGCCAGAACGCGCCGAGCACGATCAACGCCGGAGCCACGCCGCCGCTGCCGGCCGCGATCGCGACGAACGCATACAGCCAGCCGCACGGGACGAAAGCCGTGGACATTCCGAGCAACAGCGCACGCGGCATCGCCGGCAGAGCGCTCACCTGCGCGAGCGCTCGTGACAGCAAGCTCACGCCCGGCGCGCGGCGGCCGAGCTTCACCAGTCCGCGCGACGCGGCGAGCGTCGAGATGCCCCACGCGAGCAGCAGCGCGCCCGCGAAAAATGCCGAGATCCTCTGGATGCCGGCGGCGCTGCCGGCCAGGTCGAGCGCGCCCCCGGCGAAGCCCGCCGCGGCGCCCAGCGAGAGGTACGTCACGAGCCGTCCCAGGTGGTAGCCCGATTGCGCGAGCAGCCGCCCGCGCACGTGGCTGAAAGCGCCGCCGGAAGCCGCGGCGAACGGGCCGCACATGGCGGCGCAATGCACGCTGCCTGCGAGGCTCGCCGTCAAAATCGGGATCCACAGCACACTCACGGCGCCGCCTCCGCGATCTCGAGCCGCTCGCTCTTCGTGAAGCGCTCCGCGCCGCGTGTGGCCGTGAAGCGGAGCTCCCACAGTCCGCCGCGCTCGAACGGCAGCTCCGTCCGGTAGTGGCCCGGCGCGGCCTCGCTGAGCTCGGCGTCGAGCACACGCCCCGCGCTCGCGTTGCGCAGCGCTTCGACGTGCACCTTCGCTCCCCCGAGCACTCCAGCGGCGTCGCGCAGCTCTAGCTCCAGCTTCGACGTGCGTCCGTGGCGGACGGGCTCAGCGCTCGCGGCGAGCGACCAGCCGAGCCGCGCGTTCTGCGCGCGCTGGGCGATCTCCGCGTCGTAGGCGACGGCCTTCGCGTAGTAGTTCCGCTCGAGCGCAAAGCCTGCGTCGTCCACGGCGAGCGACGCCATCACTCCGAGCCCGCCGAGCATCGCCGTGAGCAGTGCAACGGGCACCCACGGCCAGACCTTTGCCGACGACACGATCACGGTTGACCTCCTTCGGGACCGAGCAAGCGATAGGGCGCTTCGACCTGTGCTCCGCTCTGGTCCGTGATCCGGAACCGCACCGGCCGCTGCCCGTGCGAAAGCCGATTGGTCGGCACCATCACGAACACGCTGGTCGAGCGTTGCGCACCGGCCGTTACTTCGAGCGGGTTCTCGGGCGCCACGAGCCGCGCGTCGGCGGCGTCGAGCAGCTCGATTTGGTAGCGCTGCGTCTCGCCGGAGCGGTTTTGTACCTTGATCCGGATCTGATTTTGCGCGAGCCCGTCACGGAGCTCGAACGGAGCGCCGATGCCGCGCAACACCGTGAGCTCGGCGCTGCCCCGCGCCGACGCCACCAGAACCAGCGCGATCAGCAAGACGACCAAGATCCCGGTGTAGATCAGCACGCGCGGCCGGAGCACGCGCACCTTCAGCCCGGTCTCGAGGCTCTGCTGAGCGTCGTAGCGGATCAGCCCGGGCGGCTTCTTGATCTTCTCCATGATCGAGTCGCAGGCGTCCGCGCACTGCGCGCAGGCAACGCACTCGAGCTGGAGCCCGTGTCGGATGTCGATGCCGGTCGGACAGGCCGCGACACACGCGTTGCAGTCGATGCAATCACCCGCGCCGGGCCGCGGCTTGCCCTTGGCCCGCGGCTCACCGCGCCGCGCGTCGTAGCCGACGATCAACGAGCGGGGGTCGAGCAGCACCGATTGCAACCGCGCGTACGGACACGCCACGGTGCACATCTGCTCGCGGAAGTAGGCAAAGTCGAAGAACGTGAGCGCCGACACCGCGGCCATCACCAGGAACGCCTGCGGGTGCTCGGACGGCGAGCTCGTCACCCAGTGCACGAGCGACTTCGAGCCCACGAAATAGGCGAGGAAGGCGTTGCCGAGCACCACGGAGATCAGCAGAAATACGCCATTTTTGAGGTAGCGCCGCAGGTTGGGCCCTTGCTTGTCGAGCTCCATTTGCTGCTCGCGTTTGCCCTCGAACAGGCGCTCGATCGGCCGGTACAAAAACTCCAGGTAGACGGTCTGCGGGCAGGCCCAGCCGCACCAGGCACGCCCGACCAGCGCCGTCACCAACACCACGCCCACGAAGATCGCGAGCAACAAGAGCATCAAGAGCACGCCGTCGGTGGCGAGAAAGGTGCTGCCGAACAGCGTGAACTCGCGGCGTACGACGTCGAGCAAGATCACGGGCTTGCCGCCGACCTCGAGCCAGGGGAGCGCCACGAAGGCGACCATCAACACCCAGGCCACGATCCGTCGCGCGCGCCAAGTCTTGCCCGGATAGAGTCGCGGGCGGATCCAACGCCGCGTTCCATCCTGATTGAGGGTGGGCAGCACGCGGTGCGAGGCGATGGGTGGAGACATGACGGCTCTCGCTCAAGGCACCGCGGCGACCGGCTGGCCCTCGGGCGCCTTGCCCGGCAGGGACTTGCCGCGCAGCGTGCCGACGAACGCCACCAGCTTGCGGACCTCGATCGGCTGCAAGGTGAGCTCCCACGCCGGCATGCCCTTGGTGGTGACGCCGTGGCTCACGACGCCGAAGATGTCCATCAGCTGACCCTTGCCGTGGATCCAGCTGTTATCCGTCAAGTTCGGGCCGATCAGGCCCTGGCCCTCGGCGCCGTGGCAGACCGCGCAGCGCTCGCCGAACAGCAGCTTCGCGTCCTGCATCATCCCGGCGTCGGCCATCAGCTTCGACAGCACGGCTTCGCTCGGCGCTTCCTCGAGCGAGCTCTTGGCGCGCTCTTCGCGGGCGATCCGCTCGTCTTCCCGGAAGGATTCTTCGACGCTCTGGCCGTGGCCGGCCAGGTAGTAACCGATGTAGCCGATCGAGAACACGAACGAGGCCCAGAACGCGCCGACCCACCAGCGCGGCATGGGGTTGTCGTACTCCTTGATGCCGTCGTATTCGTGATCGAGCAAGTCGGCGTCGGGGCTCTCTTTCTCGGTGCTCACGAGCGCTCCTCCCGGGCTTTCGGCTCCTGCTCGTTCGACTCGAGCGGCAGGTAGGCGAGCTTTTCGAGCTTCTGGCCGCGCCGGAGCACGTCCACCGCCACGAGCAGGAAGGCGAACAGGAACAACACCAAGCCCACTTCGGCGTAAACCGCCAGGTTCAGCGCCGACATCACGTCCGACAGTTTCACGAGCCGCTCCCTTCTTTGGCGTTCGCCGCCACCGGAGCCTTGTCGGCCGGCAGTGCTGGCGGCGCCTTGCGAATGTCCGTACCCAGGCGCTGCAGGTAGGCGATCAGCGCGACGATTTTCTTGTTCTCGAGCCCGGCGGGGCCTCCCTGTGCGAGGAGCTCGGCGGCGATTTCCTGCGCCTGGCTGCGAGCCATGGCTTCACCGTGTTTCACGGCGTCGCCGTAGGGCACGCCCAGCATCGCCATCGCGTCGACCCGCGGTTGCACGCTCGCGAAGTCGAGATCGTCCGTCGCGAGCCAGGGGTACTTCGGCATGATCGACTGCGGGGTAGTCGACTGCGGGTCTTCCATGTGGCGCAGGTGCCAGAGGTGCGGATACTTGCCGCCGACGCGGTGCAGGTCGGGCCCGATGCGCCGCGAACCCCACTGGAAGGGGCGGTCGTACACGAACTCGCCGGGCTTCGAGTATTCGCCGTAGCGCTCGGTCTCGGCGCGGATCGGCCGCACCATCTGCGAGTGGCAGTTGTAGCAACCCTCGGCCACGTACAGGTCGCGACCGACCAGCTCGAGCGGCGTGTACGGGTGCACGCTCTGAATCGTGGGCACGTTGGAGCGGATCAGGAACGTCGGTAGGATCTCGAACAGCGAGGCAACGGCCACGGCGATCGTCACCCAGATCGTGAAACGCAGCGGCCGGCGCTCCCAGAAGCGGTGCCACGTGGCTTCGGCGAAGTAACGGATCCGGTGGGCAGTGTCGGCGAGCGTCGAGTGCCGCGGGATCACCAGGGCCGGGGTCGCGGCGCGATCCGGACCCAGCGGAGCGGCCTCGCAGACCTCCGGCGAATACTTTGCGGGGCGAGCCCGCCAGGTCATCACCAGGTTGACGAGGCACATCAGCATGCCGGCGACGAACAGCGAGCCGCCGAGCGCCCGTACCCAGTACATCGGCAGGATCCGCACCACGGTCTCGACGAAGTCCGGGTAGGCGAGGCGCCCCGTCTCGTCGAAGGCCCGCCACATCAGGCCCTGCGTCACGCCGGCCGCGTAGATCGCCACGATGTACAGCAGGATCCCGAGCGTGCCGATCCAGAAGTGGGCCTCGGCGAGCTTCTTCGACCACAGCTTGGTCTGGAACAGGCGCGGCGCGAGCCAGTACAGCATGCCGAACGTCATGAAGCCGTTCCAGCCGAGCGCGCCCGAGTGCACGTGCGCAATCGTCCAGTCCGTGTAGTGGGAGAGCGCGTTCACGCTCTTGATCGACAGCATCGGCCCTTCGAACGTGGCCATGCCGTAGAACGTGATCCCGACCACGAAGAACTTGAGCACCGGGTCGTCGCTGACGCGCTGCCAGGCGCCGCGCAGCGTGAGCAGGCCGTTGATCATCCCGCCCCACGACGGCATCCACAGCATCAAGCTGAACAACATGCCGAGCGTCGAGGCCCACTCCGGCAGCGCCGTGTAGTGCAGGTGATGAGGGCCGGCCCAGATGTAGATGAAGACCAGCGACCAGAAGTGCAGAATCGACAGCCGGTACGAGAACACCGGACGGTTGGCGGCCTTGGGCAAGAAGTAATACATCAAGCCCAAGAAAGGCGTCGTCAGGAAGAACGCGACCGCGTTGTGCCCGTACCACCACTGCATGAACGCGTCCTGGACGCCGGCGTAGACCGAGTAGCTCTTGGTCGCAGACACCGGCAACACCAGGTTGTTGAACACGTGCAGGATCGCGACCGTGACGATGGTCGCGATGTAAAACCAGATCGCCACGTACAGGTGCCGCTCACGGCGGCGCGCGATCATCCCGAAGAAGTTCACCGCGAAGGCGATCCAGACCACGGCGATCGCGATGTCCACCGGCCATTCGAGCTCGGCGTACTCCTTCGATTGCGTGATGCCGAACGGCAGCGTGAGCGCGGCGGCGACGATGATCGCCTGCCAGCCCCAGAAGTGAAACGCGCTGAGCTTGTCGCTGAGCGGACGCGCCTTGAGCAGGCGCTGGCTCGAGTAGTACACGGCCGCAAAGATGGCGTTGCCCGCAAAGGCGAAGATGGCGGCGTTGGTGTGCAGAGGTCGGAGCCGACCGAACGTCAGCTGTGGGAGGCCGAGGTTCAGGCTCGGCACGACCAGCATCAATGCCAGCCACAACCCCACCAGCATCGCCACCAGGCCCCAGCCTGCGCAGGCAAAGGTGAAACGGCGAACGACCGCGTCGTCGTACTCGAAGCGATCGAGCGCAGAGCCAGAATTGTCCATTCTGCGGCGCTGCTAGGGCAAGCCGCGTGCCCGCCGGAATCCGCGACAAATCGCGAGAATTTTCGGATTTCGAACGCAAAAACTGCGTCGGTTTCCGGCGCGTGCAGAGGTTGCGTCGCGCGCCGCCTCGACGACTCCGGAGGGATGCTGGCATGGTTGGCCACATGAACACCGAGCCGCAGCGCGCCGAACAAAAGTTCCGCGCCCTGCTCGAGGCTGCCCCCGACGGGATCGTGATCGTGAACCCGCAGGGCACGATCCTGATCGTCAACGCCAAGACCGAAGAGCTGTTCGGCTACGCTCGAAGCGAGCTCCTCGGCAAGCCGGTCGAGATCCTGGTACCGAGGCGGTTTCAGGAGCAGCACCAGAGTCACCGCGACGGCTACATGGAGCGGCCCAAGGCCCGCGCCATGGGCTCCGATCTCGACTTGCGCGGTCTGCGCCGCGACGGCAGCGAGTTTCCGGTCGAGATCAGCCTGAGCCCGCTCGAGACCGAAGACGGGATGCTGGTGATTAGCGCGATCCGCGACGTCTCGGAGCGCAAGCGCGCGGAGTCCGCGGCGCGCCTGGCCAGCGACCGCTTGCTCAGCGCCGTCGAGAGCATCCACGGCATGCTCTCGCTGTACGACAAGGAAGAGCGCCTGGTGCTGTGCAACAGCGCGTTTCGCGAGCTGTTCGGGCGCCACAGCTCGGGCAGCCTCGCCGGCAAGACCCACAGCGAGATCCTGGAGAACGCGCTCGAGATGGACCTGTTCGAGCTCGGAGGCGAGTCGAAGGAGGCGTTTTTCCGGCGCTGCCTCGCCTACCACCGGAACCCGGTCGGCGCGCTCGAGCTCCGGACCCGGGACGGCCGCAGCCTGCGCGCGACCAGCCGCCGCACGCTCGAGGGCGGCGTGGTGAGCACGATCTGGGACGTGACCGCGGACGTGGAGCACGAGTCGGAGCTCACGCTCGCGCGCGCCCAGGCCGAAGCAGCCAGCGCCGCCAAGAGCGAGTTCCTCGCCTCGATGAGCCACGAGCTTCGCACGCCGCTGAACTCGATCCTCGGCTTCGCTCAGCTCCTGCAACGCGACAAGAAGGCGCCGCTTACGGAGAAGCAGCTCGATCGCCTCGAGCACGTGCTGCGCGGCGGCGAGCACCTGCTGCGGCTGATCGACGACATCCTCGACCTGTCGCGGATCGAAGCCGGCCGGGTGCTGGTCTCGAACGAGCCGGTCGGCATCCGCGAGGTCCTGGACGAGGTGAAGGCCACGCTCGACCCGATGGCGGCTCGCGCCGGCATTCGCCTGACGCTCGGTGCGATACCGCAACAGCTGCCTCAGGTCATCGCCGATCGGACGCGCTTCGCACAGATCCTGATAAATTTCGGCTCCAACGCGCTCAAGTACGGCAAGCCCTCGGGCAACGCCCAGTTCTCCGTCGAGCTCTTGAACGACGGATTCGCGCGGATCTCCATGACCGACGACGGCATCGGCATCCCGCTCGATCAACAGGACAAGATCTTCCAGCCCTTCCACCGGGCGGGACAGGAGACCGGGCCGATCCAGGGTACGGGCATCGGCCTCGCGATCACGCGCCGCCTGGCGGAGCTGATGGGAGCGCGCGTCGCCTTCGAGAGCACGCCGGACAAGGGCTCGCGCTTCTGGATCGATCTGCCGATCCACACCGAGCCCAGCGGGCTCGAGCGCAGCCCGCTCCCGGAGCACGCGCTCGGCTCGCTGCTGTCCGCCGACGGCAGGACACGCACGATCATCTACGTCGAAGACAACCCCTCCAACATCGAGTTCATGCGCGAGCTCGTGGCGGAGCTCGAGCGCGTGAACTTGGTCACGGTGCCCACGGCCGAAGTCGGCGTCGAGCTCGTGCGCGATCGCCGGCCGGACCTCGTGATCATGGACATCAACCTGCCCGGGATGAGCGGCTACGAGGCGACGAGGCTCTTGAAGAGCTGGCCCGAGACCCGTGACATCCCGGTGATTGCGCTCACGGCGGCGGCCATGACCGGCGATCGCAAGCGCTTCTCCGACGCCGGCTTCTATCGCTACCTGACCAAGCCCGTGCGAGTGGCAGAGCTGATGGAAGTGCTGGAAGAACTTTTGGCCTGACCTCAGTCGAGGCGCAGACCGAGCTCGCGCAAGATCTCGAGGAGATCAGGGCCAGAGGCGGGGAGCGCCGGCACCAGGTGCCGCGCGTGAGCAGCCAACCAGCTCGGCGCTCCCGGCAGCAGGTCGAACGTCACGTTGACGCCGAGTAGCTTGTGCCACTCGCGTTCGCGCTCGCTGCCGTAACGCTCGAGGACCGAGGGTGCGCGGTTCGTGCGCAAGCAGTCATCCATGCGCCGCGTCAGGTCGTAGGCCTCGAACAGCCCGACGTTCATGCTCTGATTCCCGAGCGGGCTCGTGATGTGCGCTGCATCCCCCGCCAACCAGACGCGCCCGCGGCCGAAGCGCCGCGACAAACGCCTTTCGAAGTGCATCACGCTCGCCCATTGCACCGCGGCCTCGCCGAGCCGTGCGTCCGGGCAGCGGCGAGCCACGAGGTCGCGCAATCGCCTCGAGTCTGGCGGCAAGTCGAGCCCCTCGATCAGCTGAAATCCGATGCGCGCGCGCTTCTCCGGCAGCGGGTACATCACGTCGCCGAGCCCGTCGTCGAAGCCGAGCCGGGCCGTCGTGCCTTTCGGATCGTGTGCCGGCAACTCGAACATGGCGAACGACTCGAGCGCGCCCACGTCCGTGGTCTGGATGCCCAACGCTTCCCGCGTGCGGGACTCGTAGCCGTCGGCGCCGATCACGAACCGGGCGGAGATCCGGCTCGACTCCACGGGTTCCCAATCGGAGTAATGGGCCGGCGAGCCCAACGTCACGAGCTCGCGCCGCACCACGCGCACATCGACCGCATTGGCGCCCTGCTCGAAGGAGACCGCCTGTTGCGGCGCGCGCACCTCGATGTTTCGCTCTCGCAACGCCGCGAGCAGCAGCTTCTCGAGCGTTACCTGAGAAACCGCGAGCGCCGGCTCCGGTAGGTCGATGGTGCGGACCAGCGACTGGTTCAGGCGCAGCTCCACGCGATCGACACGCGCTCCCTCGGCTTGGAGCGGCGCGCGGAGGCCGTGGCGCTCGAGCAAGCCGAGCGTCCGAGAGTGGAGCAACGTCGCGTGTCCGCGACCGAAACCGCGCCAGACATGGTCCAGCAATGCGACCGACAGCCCGAGGTCCGCCGCACACAGCGCAGCGAAGAGCCCCACCGGACCGGCCCCAACAATCATCAGGTCCACTTCCTCGGTAACGGGTTGCGCCGGCGTCATTCAGTGAGCAAACAGCAAGGACCGCGCCAGGGCGGCCCGCCCCGAAACTCCTGCCCTTTTCCCGCGCAAAGGCCTCCAGATCGACGAAACTGCGCCTGGCGCGAGACCGACTGCAAATCTTGCGCGGCGCCCGAGGAACAGAGAGTGAGCAAGATCCTAGTCGTCGATGACAACGCCCAGAACCGCGAGCTGGCAAAAGCCACGCTCGAGGATGAAGGCCACGACGTGGTGTTGGCCAACGATGGCCTCCAGGCGCTCGAAGCCTTCGAACGCGAACAGCCCGAGTGCGTGCTGCTCGACGTGAGGATGCCCGGGCTCGACGGTTTTGCCGTGTGCACGCGGCTCCGCGCAATGCCCGAGGGGGCCGAAGTGCCGATCGTGTTTTTGACCGCCCTGCGCGACATCGACACCTTCGACCAGGCGTTGCGCGCGGGCGGAGACGACTTTCTGACCAAGCCCGTGCGACCGACGGAGCTCTTGGTCCGCGTCCAGGCAGCGCTGAAGCTGCGCAAGATGAGCGCGGACCTGCGTGAAACGTACGACCTGGTGCGACGCCAGCGCGACGACTTGATGCGCCTCCAGCTTCAGAAAGAGCGACTCAGCTCGTTCGTGGTCCACGACCTGAAGAACCCGGTCGGAGCCATGGATCTGCACGCGCAGGTCCTGCTCGCCGATCGCACGCTGCCGCAGAAAGCGCGCGATGCGGCCGCGCACATCCGTAGCGACGCGCGCTCGCTGATGCGCTTGATCCTGAACCTGCTCGACATCAGCAAGAGCGAAGAAGGCAAGCTCGAGCCGCGCCTCGCCGAGCTCGACGTCGCGGCGCTGGCGCGCGACGCCGCCGAGTCGGTGGCCATCAAGGCGCAGCTCTCCGGTGTCACCATCTCGGCCGAGCTGCCGGAAACCAAGATCCGCGCCGACATCGATCTGCTGCGCCGCGTCCTCGAAAATCTGCTCGACAACTCGATCCGACACACGCCCAAGGGCGGCAAGATCGAGCTCACGCGCCGCCTCGACGGCAACGTCCTCCTTCTCACGCTCTCGGACTCGGGCTCCGGCATCCCAGCCGAGCTCCGCGAACGCATCTTCGATCCGTTCGTGCAAGTCGAAGCCGGCCAGCGCGCGGTCGGCGGCCGTGGCCTCGGCCTCACCTTCTGCCGCCTCGCGGTAGAAGCCCACAACGGCCGCATCTGGGTCGAAGACGCCTGCCCGGGCGCTCGCTTCTGCATCGAGCTCCCAGCTTCCCGAGCTTGAACGCCCCTGCCGGGCCGAGCTCAGCGCGACGGCGGCTCGGAGCCGCCCTTCGTGGAGTTGCGGCCCTTGGCCAGGCCGTACTCGTGCAAGCGGTACTGGATGGTGCGGGTGCTGATGTCGAGGATCTCGGCGGCGCGCACGGTCGAGCCGTCTACGGATTCGAGCGTACGCAGGATCGCGTACTTTTCGAGCTCGGCCATGGTCGTGCCGGGGATCTCGACACCGTCGAGGCTCTGTACGTTGTTGCCGCCGCGCGGCAGGTGCTCGTCGTCGATCTGCGTGCCCTCGCACAGCACCACGGCGCGCTCGATGGCGTTCTCGAGCTCACGCACGTTGCCCGGCCAGCGGTAGGTGCGAAGCTTGGTCTTGGCGCGGTCCGAGAAGCCGGCGATCTGCTTGTGATTCTCGAGCTGAAATCGCTGTAGAAAGTGCTCGGCCAGCGTCAGCACGTCCCCGGCTCGCATCCGGAGCGGCGGCATTTCGACCTGCACCACGTTCAGCCGATAGTAGAGGTCCTCACGAAAGCGTCCCGCCGCGACGTCCGCGGCCAGGTCGCGGTGCGTTGCGGCGAGGATGCGCACGTCGGTGTGAACGGACTCGTTGCCGCCCACGCGCTCGAACTTGCGATCTTGCAGCACCGTCAGCAGCTTGACCTGGATCGACGGCGGGATCTCGCCGATCTCGTCCAGGAAAATCGTGCCCTGATTCGCCTGCTCGAAGCGACCGATGCGCCGGCGCTCGGCGCCCGTGAATGCGCCGCGCTCGTGACCGAACAGCTCGCTCTCGAGCAACGTCTCCGCCAGCGATGCGCAGTGAACCGCCACGAACGGCTTGTCGGCGCGGGGGCTCAGAGCGTGGATGGTGCGGGCGAGCTCGCCCTTGCCGGTCCCGCTCTCCCCCGTGATCAGCACCGTCGCTCGGGACGCCGCTACCTGACGCGCCACGCGATACACCTTTTGCATCACGGGGCTCGCTCCGAGCAGCCCCTCCACGCCGTCGCCGGACTTTTCGCGCACCTGACGGCGCAGGTTCTCGTTCTCGATGCGCACGTCGCGGTGCTCGATGGCACGCTCGATCGACACCAGCAGCGCCTCGAGATCGATCGGCTTCGTGATGTAGTCGGCGGCGCCCGCGCGCATGGCCGCGATCGCCGAGGAGAGCTCGACGGCCGAGGTCGCGACGATCACCTGCAGCTCGCTGTCCCGCTCGTGCAGCTCCTTCAGGAGCTCCATGCCGTTCATGCGCGGCATGTCGAGATCGGTGATGACGACGTCCGGGGGCAGCTCCGTGATGTGCTCGAGCGCGGACTGCCCGTCTTCCGCCGTGTCGACTCGGTAGCCGTGCGCTTCCAGTAGCTGCCGAAGTCCGGAGCGGATCGACGCGTCGTCGTCCACCACCAAAAGCCGAAACGTCGCCTTCGTCATCGGGGCTGTGCTTTTCATATTTCCTCTCGGCGCACCAGCGCGTCGGATGCGGCTCTCCCATCCGCGCCCACAGCAAGCCATGTGCCAGTGGAAATGGTCGAGAAAAATCGCGTTTCGGGCCATTGCCGCGCAATCGCTTCGTCCGGCGCCCTCCAAAGTGCAAAGCTTGCGCCGCGGTCCCCGAACCCCTGCGGCGCTCGGACTCGCACACAGCAACTCGCAGGCTGGACTTCAACTCGCGAGTGGCGCTTCCCGATTCACGAGCTCCCGTATCGGACGCGCATCCTGGTTTGCCGAACGACGCGGGCGCTGCAGCAGCCGTTCAAAGCTGCGAAACAGCGGGAAAGAGCGCCAAACCCAGCCTTGGACACCCGTCTTATTTGGGGGGAAGCTAGGCCCCGATGCGCACCCCGATTACCGCGATGGTCCTGTCGATGGCGCTCGCCGCCGGCTGCAGCGAAGACGGGAGCTCCGGTGATCCGGTGGCGGGCAGCGGCGGGGCCTCGACCGGTGGAGCGACCACGACCGTCGGCGCCGCGAACGGCGGAGGAATGGCAACGACCGGTGGCACTCCGTCCACGGGCGGGGTCGCGAGTGGAGGCGCGAGCGCTGGCGGTGGCAACGCGTTCGGAGGCTCGCCGAGCGCGAGCGGTGGAGCGAGCAGCGGCGGCTCGACCGGAGGCAACCCGAGCAGCGCGGGCGGCGTGTCGAAC
>JALYWZ010000382.1 GCA_030852505.1 Myxococcota bacterium
GAGCTCGATACCCGCGGTCTCGAGCCGCTGATCGCGGCCGAGCAACGTGCGGGGGCGTCGGCGCTCGGCCTCGTGCCCGCCGGGTTCTTGCGCGACGAACGCTGCGGCGCGAGCATGCCGCTGCGTTCCGTGGGCAAGCTCGTCCAGCAGCTCGAGCGCTTCGATCGCGAGTTTGCTGGCGAATTTCGGGAAGACGCCGTCGAGTTCAACGACGTGCTGGCCAACGAACGGCTGCTGAACTTCTTCTGCGGCGCGTTGCCGGGCGAAACGCTCGCGGCGCGCGCCCGCGAGCGCGCGACGATTTACTTCAAGCGCGCAGCCGGAGTCTGCGAAGGCTGGCGCTTCGAGCCGCTGTCGCCCGGGGCACCGATGGGCACGCTCGAGCGCGTCGCGGGCTCCGACGCGAGCTCGCTCTCCGTGCACTACTGGCAGGGCGCGGAAGAAATCCGCCTGTTTGGTCCGGTGCTGGAGGCGTCGTCCAAGCCCACGGATCCCAAGCAATGGGCGTGTGATCAGAACGCGAAGCTCGAGTCCGTCGATGCGCACTCCGTCGGTTTCGAAGCGGGGCGCTGGTACTTCGACGAAGCGAGCTGCCAGAAAGCTCCGGCGTCGGAGCTTCCGCTGCCCGGTTGCTTCAGCGGCTTGGGGAGCGCGCCGCCGCCCCCCGCCGCGGCTCCCTAATCATTTCTGCGCGCCGGGTTTCGCGATCCGGCGCCTACGGCGATTTGACCTCGTGCCGGCCCGCCCTTAACCTGTTCGGGTGGTGGCTGTTCAAATCGGGATGTGTGGGCTGTTGTTCGCGTCGTTACTCGGCGCGTGTTCCTCATCCGACTCGCAGGGGAGCACGAGCTCCGGCGGCGCGTCGAACGCGACCGGAGGGGCGATCGGCGGAGGCAGCGGCGAGGCGACGGGTGGCACGAGCACGGGCGGAGTCGTCAGCGCCGGAGGCGGCGGAACGGGCACCGGAGGGAGCACGGGGGGAGCGACGGGAGGCTCCACAGGTGGCGCGAGTCTCACGCCAGAGCCCACGGATTTGCCAGTGATCGATTCCGTGGCCGCCTTCATCGGCGAGGACGGCGCGATCGGGGTGAAGTTCGAGGGTCGGACCGGAGCGTCACCGGCGGAGATGGTTTACGTCGACTTTCTCGACGCAGCGGGCGTACAGCTCGGTCTCGCCGCGGGCTGGGGCGAGTGGTTCGCTCGGCCGGACCGGTTCTTTTCCCAGAGCTCCGCGGGAAAAGTCGAACAGCTCGGCGAGCGCGTTGCCGGGTACATCAGCGCGCTCGACGATTCGCTCGAGGGTCGGCCCGAGCTCGTGCGGGTCACGCTACGCGACCGCGAGCAGAAAGAAAGCCAGCCCCTCGAAGCAGAGATCCAAGAACCGTCGCCGGAGCCGCGGGAGAACGGCGCCGTCTGCGACCCCTTCGAGGTCCTCGATCGCTGCGGTGACGGCGCGTTGTGCGACGTCGTGAACGGCGCCGGGCGGGTTGCACCGACCTGTCAGGTCCCGGAACCGACGTGTCCGCTCGACCTACCGCTGCTCGAGGGCTCGGTCGAAGCCGACAACAGCGACTCGCCCGACAGCACGGACTCGAGCTGCACGTTCACCCGCGGTCGGCTCGGCAACGATCAGGGACACACGTTCGTTGCGACGCGCAGCGGCACGCACCGCTTCCGCGCCGAAGAGACCGACTATCAGGCGGCGCTCAGCCTGTCCGTCCGCAAAATCTGCAACTTTGGCCGACCCGGAGACTCGGAGCTCGGCTGCACGCACCAGCGGGACGCTGGAGAAGGCCTACCTCTCGAGCTCGACGTCGAGCTCGAAGCCGGCCAGACCGTGTTCGTCTTCGTCGAGTCGAGCTGGGTCAACGGCGGCAAGTACGCGCTCTCGGTAGAAGAGCCGGATTGAGGATTTTGCGGCTATCGCGGGCGACCTCGGCCGCTCGGCCCGGCGTATGCTAAACGACGCCCGCCATCGATGGGACGACCTTTCGAGATTCCAGCGCCCGTGCCGCTCGCCGAGCAGAACGGGCAAACCTTTCCATCGCTCGTGGCGCTGATGCGCCGGTTGCTCGCGCCCGACGGCTGCCCGTGGGACCGCGAGCAGAGCATGGCGAGCCTCCGCAAGTACGTGCTCGAGGAGGCGTGCGAGGTGATCGACGCCATCGACAGCGGCGATCGCGAACATCTGCGGGAAGAGCTCGGTGACCTGGCGCTGCAGGTCGTGTTTTTGGCCGAGCTCGGCAGGGTCGAGAACAGCTTCGGCCCCGACGACGTGGTGCGGGCGATCGTCGAGAAGCTGGTGCGCCGCCACCCTCACGTGTTCGCCGACGAGACCGTGACCGGCACGGAGCACGTGCTCGAAAACTGGGAACGCATCAAGGCCAACGAGAAGGCCAACCGCGGCGTGCTCGACGGCGTGCCGCGCTCGCTGCCCGCCCTGTACCGAGCGCAGCGCATGAGCGAGAAGGTGGCGCGCGTGGGCTTCGATTGGCCCGACGGGCGCGGCTCGCGAGCGAAGGTGAGCGAAGAGCTCGGCGAGCTCGACGCCGCGATCGCCGGGGGCGACAAGCAGCGCGTCCAGTCGGAGCTCGGTGACGTGCTGTTCGCGCTCGTGAACCTCGCGCGCCACCACGGCATCGACGCCGAAGAGGCGCTGAAAGGCACCTGCGATCGCTTTTCGCGGCGCTTCAGTCACGTCGAAGCGCGGGTCAAACAAGAGCGAGGCGGCTGGCCGCGTGGCAGCGACGGCAAACCCGGTATCGGCATCGCGCTCGAGGTGATGGACGGCTATTGGGAAGAGGCCAAACGGAACGAGCCGTGAGCGAAGCCGCAAGCCGCAAGCTGCCGCCGTTGCTCGGCCGATTGCCGGGCGAGTGGGAGACCACGCTGGCCGAGCTCGGCGAGCCGAAATACCGCGCTCGCCAGGCTTTTCGCTGGATCCACCAGCGCGGCGTGTTCGAGCCGCAGTCGATGTCCGACCTGTCGCGCGCGCTGCGCGAGCGTCTGACCGAGCTCGGGGTGAAGACGCCGCTCGAGGTGCTGGACGTGCGGCGCTCTCCGGACGGCACCCGCAAGCTCCTGCTCGGGCTCGGTGGGGGAGGGCGCATCGAGTGCGTGCTGATCCCGATGACGCCGCTCGCGGAAGACGCCGACGCCGCCGCGGTGGTCGAGGACGAGACGGAAGAGCCGGACGCGGATGCAGGCGCCACCAAGGTCACGCTGTGCATCTCGACCCAGTTCGGCTGCGCGATGGGTTGCAAGTTCTGCGCGAGCGGCCAGGCCGGGCTCGGTCGCGGGCTGGAAGCGCACGAGATCGTCGCGCAGGTGCTGGTGTCGCGCACGTTCCTCGAGCCGCGCGAGGAGCTCAAGAACCTGGTGTTCATGGGCATGGGCGAGCCGCTCCACCACTACGACCAGACCGAGCGAGCGCTGCGGCTGTTGATGCACCCCGACGGCCTCAACCTGAGCCCGCGCCGTATCACCGTCAGCACCGTCGGGCTCGTGCCCGGTATCCGGCGCCTGGGGCAGGATTTCCAGGGTAAAATCGGCCTCGCCGTGTCACTTCACGCGCCGAACGACGCGATCCGCAGCCGGATCATGCCGATGAACGATCGCTACCCGATCGCGGAGCTGCTCGCGGCGCTGCGCGAGTACCCGCTGCCGCGGCGCCGGCGCCTGACCATCGAGTACACGTTGATCGACGGCGTGAACGACGGCCCCGAGCACGCGCGCGAGCTGTGCAAGCTGCTCCGTCCGCTACCCGTCAAGGTCAACCTGATCCCGATGAACCCGATCCATGCCTCGCCGTTCCGCACGCCGCCCGAGGCGCGCGTCGTCGAGTTTCAAAGGATCTTGAACGACTCGGGGTTCAGCTGTTTCGTGCGCACGCGCCGCGGTGACGCCGTAGACGCCGCGTGCGGGCAACTGGCGATGGCCGGCGATCTGATCCCGCTGCGCCGCGGGGGCTCGGGAGCGGCCTAGTGTTCCGGAAGGTGTTGATCGCCAACCGCGGCGAGATTGCCTGCCGTGTCGCGCGCACCTGCCGCGCGCTCGGAGTGCGCTCGGTGGCCGTGTACTCCGACGCCGACCAGAACGCGCCGCACGTTTCGCTGGCCGACGAAGCGGTGCGGCTCGGCCCGCCTCCGGTGCGCGACAGCTACCTGAACCCGACCGCGCTCCTCGCCGCGCTGACGCAGACGGGCGCGGACGCGGTGCATCCGGGCTACGGATTCTTCAGTGAAAACGCGGAGTTCGCGCGTGCGGTGCGAGCCGCGGGCGCGGCCTTCATCGGCCCCTCGCCCGAAGCGATCGAGCGACTCGGCGACAAGATCGGCGCGCGGGCGATGGCTCGCAGCGCCGGAGTCCAACCGCCTCCGGGTAGCGCGGCCGCGATCGATCCGAAAAACGCGCTCGAGCTCGAGCAGCTCGCCGCGGGCGTCGGGTATCCGGTGATCGTCAAGGCCGCGGCGGGTGGCGGCGGCATCGGCATGCTGGTCGCAAAAGACGCTGCCGAGCTCGCGCGTGCGGCGACCAGCGCTTCGGAGCGCGCGCGCCAGGCCTTCGGTGACGACCGCGTTTACCTCGAGCGCTACCTCGACCGGCCGCGCCACGTCGAGGTGCAGATCCTGGCCGACCGGCGCGGCAACGTGGTGGCGCTCGGCGAGCGCGAGTGCAGCGTGCAACGCCGGCATCAGAAGATCATCGAAGAGACCCCGTGCGCGCTGTTCGCCGACGCGAGCGAGCGCCGCAGCGCGCTCGAGAGCCAGGCGGTCGAGATCGTGCGCGCTGCGGACTACGAGGGCGCCGGAACGGTCGAATTCGTCGTGGATTCTGCGGGAAAAGCCTTTTTTCTCGAGGTCAACGCGAGGATCCAGGTCGAGCACCCCGTGACCGAGATGGTGACGGGGCTCGACCTCGTGGAGTGGCAGCTCCGGATCGCATCGGGTGAGCCGCTCTCGGAAGCGGTGCTCCACGCACCGCGCCGAGGCGCGTCGATCGAGGCTCGCCTCTACGCCGAAGATCCGGCGCGCGGCTTCATTCCTCAACCCGGTCGCATCGAGCGCCTGCGCTTCCCGGACGCGACGCCGGATCTGCGCATCGAGAGCGGCGTCGTCGAGGGTTACGAGATCACGCCCCACTACGATCCGCTGATCGCGAAGATCGTGGCCTGGGGTCCCGAGCGCGCATCGGCGATCGCGCGGCTCTCGGCGGCGCTCGACGCTACCGAGGTGCGCGTGGTGGGACCGAAGAGCGAGCGCGCCACCAATCTGCTGCTCTTGCGCCAGCTGCTGAAAAATCCCGAATTCGTGGCCGGCGACTACGACACCGGGCTGGTCGAGCGCGCCGGAAAGGCGTCGTGACCGCGCTCGACGCGGAGCTCACGGCACGCGCGCTCGCCTGGCGCGACCAAGACCCCGATCCCGAGACTCGCGCCGAAATCGAGCGCTTGATCGCGGCGAACGCCTTCGCGGAGCTCGCCGAGCGGCTCGGCCCCGAGCTCGATTT
>JALYWZ010000383.1 GCA_030852505.1 Myxococcota bacterium
CGGCGGACGTGGCGGTCGCAGCGGCACCGGCAGCGGTGGTTCGGGGAACGCGAGCAGCGGCGGCACGCCGGAGCCCGCGGAGTGCTCGCTGATGCGCGACGGCGCGACGGGCGACGAACCGAATGGCGAAATACCGGTGTGTTGCGCGCCGTCGGTCACCGAGTCCACGGCGATCGAAGAGGTCTTCAACCTGCTGAACGCGCACCGCATGGACAACGGCGTCGACCCGCTCGAGTACGACACCGAGCTCGAGGCCGCGATTCAGGGGCACTGCCTCCACATGTCGCAGCACACGTTCTTCGACCACGAAGCGGACGAAGAAGGCGTGGTCTTGCCCTGGGATCGAGCCAAATTGTGCGGCACCAGCGCCAACGGCGAAAACATTGCGCAAGGACAGCGCAGCCCCGCGGCGGTGATGGAAGCCTGGACCGAGAGCCAGGGGCACAACGAGAATATGCTGAACCCGCGCTTCAAGCGGGTGGGCATCGGCTACGTCGCCGACGGTCGCTACTGGGGCCAGATCTTCGGTCAGTGAACCCGAAACGATTCGAGCCGGCGCGCGCGGCCGACGAAGCTTGACCGCGGGCGAATTCGCCGGAATTCTAGTGCGCCCTAGTGGCGACCCGCACGGGTTTCGCACGGAGGTCACGATGCCCAAGCTCGAAGGAACCAAAACCCACGAACACCTGAAAGAAGCCTTCGCTGGCGAGTCCCAGGCGAACCGCCGCTACCTGTACTTCGCGAAGGTGGCGGACATCGAGGGCTACCCGGAGGTGGCGGGCCTGTTCAAGGACACGGCGGACGGTGAGACCGGGCACGCGCACGGTCACCTCGACTTCTTGAAGCAGGTGGGCGATCCGGCCACGGGTCAACCGATCGGCGACACGCTCAAGAACCTGAAGAGCGCCGTAGCCGGCGAGACCTACGAGTACCAGACCATGTACCCGGGTTTCGCGAAGACCGCCCGCGACGAAGGCTTCGGCGAAATCGCCGAGTGGTTCGAGACGCTCGCCAAGGCGGAGAAGAGCCACGCGGGCCGCTTCGACAAGGCGGCGAAGGAGCTGGGGTAGCGCACCGGATCAGAGGGCGGGGCCGCGCGGCGTTCGTCGGCTGTCCCGCCCGCTGATGCCCAATGGAAAGTCATCCATGAGACGTGCGCCGACCCGAGCACCACTCCGTCCGCCTGCCTTCGATCCGAACGACCCGCGCTACTGGGACGAGCGAGATCTGGAAGGCGAGCTGATCCGCACGTATCAGATCTGCCAGGACTGCCGCATGTGCGTGACGTACTGCGGCTCCTTCCCGATCCTGTTCGAGGCGGTCGATCGGGAGATCGAAGCGGGGCGCGCGCACGGCGCCGAGACCGTGACCGAGAAGACGGTGCGTGCGGTCACCGACCACTGCTGGCAGTGCAAGCTCTGCTACATCAAGTGCCCGTACACGCCCGACGAGGGGGCCTACGAAGCGCTCGACTTTCCGCGACTGATGGCCCGCGAGAAGGCCGTGCGCTCGCGGCGTGAAGGGGTGCCGCTGGTCGACCAGCTGCTCGGGGAGCCGGGCACCTTGGGCGCGCTCGGCAGCGGGCCGCAAGCGCGGCTAGCCAACCTGGTGAACGCAAATCGCCTGGCCCGGAAGGTGGCCGAGAAGGTCACGGGGATCTCGGCCGAGTTCCCGCTGCCGACCTTTGCCGAGCAGCGCTTCACGCGCTGGTTCGAGCAGCACGAGCCGCTCGCCGAGGCGGGCGCCGCCGGCGAGGTGGTGCTCTTCAGCACTTGCTACGGCGAGCATCACTTCCCGGAGGTGCCGCGCGCGGCCGTGCTGGCGCTCGAGAAGAACGGCTACTCCGTGACCGTGCTCGAGGAGCTCGTCTGCTGCGGCATGCCGAACCTCGACGGCGGCGACGTCGACGCCGCCAAGCGCAAGATGCAGAAAAATGTCGAGCTGCTCTTGCCGTTCGTGCGCGAGGGCCGAAAGATCGTCGTGCCCGGCCCGACCTGCGGCTACACGCTCAAGAAAGAATGGCCCGCTTACCTCGGCACGCCCGAGGCGAGGGAGGTCGCGGCTGCCGCGCTCGATCTCATGGAATTTTTCGACAAACTCCGGCAAAAAGGCAAGCTGAACCGGGCTTTCCAGGGCGGCCTCGGCAAGCTCGCCTACCACGCCGCCTGTCACCTGCGCGCGCAGAAGATCGCGATACCGGGAGCGCGCGTGCTGTCGCAAGCGCCCGACACCGAGGTGCGGATCATCGAGCGCTGCTCGGCGGTCGACGGCACCTGGGGCATGAAGGCGGAGTTCTACGCCGAGGGCGAGCGCTATGCTTCGCGGCTCGGCTCGGAGATCGAGCGCGGGACGGAGGCGGGGGAGGTGGGCGTCGTCACCGACTGCAGCCTCGCCGCGCTGCGCGTGAAGAAGATGTCCGGGCGCGCTGCCCGTCATCCGGTAGAGCTGCTGGTCGAGGCCTACGGCATCGAGCTTCGCTGAGGCAGCCATGAGACCAGTCGCGAGAGACGAGCTGTTGGAGCTCGGTGCCTACGAGGCGGTGCGGGAGCGGTTCCGGGCCAGGATTCTGGCCGACAAGCGGGCTCGCTACGTGCCGCTCGGCGACAACATGACGCTGCTCTTCGAGAACCACGACACCGTGCTGTTCCAGGTGCAGGAGATGCTGCGCACCGAACGCATCACCCAGGAGGGTGCTATCGCGCACGAGCTCGCCACCTACAACGAGCTCGTGCCCGGCCCGGGAGAGCTGTCGGCGACGGTGTTCATCGAATATCCGGACTCCGCGGAGCGCGAGCGCATGATGGTCCGGCTCGTGGGCATCGAGGACAAGTTCTACCTCGCCATCGACGGCGTGCGCGCGCGACTCGTTCCGGACACGCGCGGCACCGATCCGTCGCGAACCATGGCGGTGCACTACGTGAAGTTCGTGATCGGCGAGGCGGGCGAGAGGGCCCTTTCGCGCGGCGGGGTGAGCGTGGTTTTGGGCGTCGAGCACCCCGAGTACCGCGCAGAAATCGCGCTTCCGAGCCAGACGCTCGCGAGCTTGCGCGCCGATCTCGGCTGACCGGCTCGTTTCAATGCGCGTCACCCCCTCGCATTCTCTCGGTGTTTGTGGCACGAGTGGGGCGACTTCTTGTAGGAGGCTTGCATGAGCATCGCCTTGACGGGATCTCGATCGGAACGGGACGTCTGGATTCAAAGCCCAGGGTGGGACATGGGTTGGTTGATCGCGAGCGCGCTGGTCGTTCCGGTCGTGCTGCTCCTGGTCTGGAAGGGCGTCTCTTCCGACGTCATCAACCTGGGTGTCACGGCGCTGATCGGCGGTCCGCACCTGTTCTCCACCTATCTGGCCACCTACTTCGACCCGAAGTTCCGGCGCGAGCGGCGCTGGATGCTGGTAGCCGCGACGATCCTGGTGCCGGCGTTCGTCGTGTTCTGGACGCTCGTGAACTTCCAGATCCTGCTCAGCGTGTTCATCTTCGCGGCCTCGCTGCACGTGCTGCAGCAGAACGCGTTCCTGGCGGACGTGTACCGGCGTCGGCAGGGGCTGCCCGAGAGCGTCTGGTCCCGGCTCGTGGACTACGGGCTGCTCATGATTTGCATCTATCCGGTCGCTTCCTACAAGCTGGTAAATGGCCAGTTCTTGCTGGGGGACGTGGAGATCCTGATCCCGCCGTTCCTGAGGGTGCCGGCCACCTACTGGCTCGTGTGGGTCAGCTTCTCCGTGCTGCTCGTCGCCTGGCTGGTGAAGACCGTGCGCGAGCAGCGTCAGGGGATCTTGAACGTGCCGAAGACGGTGCTGATCGGCGTCACCACGGTCGTCGGGTTCTGCGCGCCGATCGCGGCGTCGGGCACGCGGCTCGAGCTTTCGTTCCAGGCCGTGAACACCTGGCACTCTATCCAGTACCTGGGCATCGTCTGGTACGTGCAGAAGGTGCGCAAGGACATGGGGCTCATCGACTCGCCGTTCGTGCGCTCGCTGAGTGGCTCGGGCGCGCCGGCGTTCCGCTTCTACGGCGCGGTGAGCTTGACGACGGTGGTCTTGTTCGGCGTCGTGGTCGGCATCGCCAAGGCCGATCCGCTCGGGATCACCTTCAATCAGTATTACTACATGGGCGTCTTGAGCTGCCTGCTCATCCACTACGTGCTCGACGCCTACCTGTTCGCGGTCTCGAACCGCGCCGATGCGGCCCTCGAAAAGGTGCCGTTCGCGGTCGCTTCCCGGGCCCAGCGCAACCCCTCCAAAGTGGTCCCCGGGGCCGTTCCGGCCTTGCCGTAGGCGGGTCGGCGGCGCTCCGGCGAGCGTCGCGTCGCTTTCGCGCGAGCCCGACCTCCCGCCCCTGGCTGATCCGTGGTACCCGGGCGCCCGTGAACCGGATCGTTCGATGGTCGGTAGCTCTGGCAGCCGTGGCGGCCAGCCTCGGTTTTTCCGGGTCGGCGCGGGCCGACGTGTCGTCCTGGGTCTACGCGGGCTTCGGCCCCGCGTGGCTCGACGACGGCGGGCGCGACCGCTACACCCTGCAACTCGAGACCGGCCTCGGCACGCCGCCCGGCAGCGTGGTGTTCGGCGGGCTACTCCGCGTGCAGCCGATCTTCGGCGAAGGGAGCGACCTGGCGCTGCTGTTCCGCGGCGCCACCCGAGGCTTCGTCCAGGGCGGGTTCGGCTTCGCCATCGACGCCGGCGGCTATGAGCGCTTCTGGGGACAGAAATCGGCGGGCGGCCTGGGCTCCCTCGTGCTCGGCGCGCCGTGGGGCATCACGCTGAGCGCCAGCGCCGGCATGGGCACGCACGACACGCGCTTCGCGACGCTGACCCTCGGGCTCGATTTCGCGCGCCTCACCGTGTACCGGACCGACGGCACCAACTGGTTCCCGAACCCCCACGCGACCGACGAGCAGGGGCGCGGCCCGCGCTAGCTTCGGCTTCTCAAAGCTCGCCCAGTGCGGAGACGAGCCGATCGAGATCCTGACGGCGGTGGTTCTCGGTGACGGCGATCAGCAGGCGATCGGCGAAATCGCCAGATACGCGGCCGAGATCGAAGCCGGCGACGATGCCTCGGGCTTCGAGCGCTTCGACCACGCGCGCCGCGCTGCCGCCGCGGACGCGAACCGCGAATTCATTGAAGTACGGGGCTTCCGAGAAGCCGCGCGAGTAACCCGGAAGCGCGAGGATGGCTTGCTCGAGGTAGCGAGCCTTGGCGAGGCAGCGCTCGGCGACGGCCACGAAGCCGCTCTTGCCGAGCAAGCTCATGCGGATCGTGAGCGCGAGCGCGATCAGCCCCTGATTCGTGCAGATGTTGCTGGTGGCGCGCTCGCGGCGGATGTGTTGCTCGCGAGTCGAGAGCGTGAGCACGTAGCCGCGCTGGCCATTGGCGTCGACCGTCTCGCCGCAGATCCGCCCGGGCAGCTGCTGCAAGAACTGGCGATCGCCCTTGCAGGCGAACAGACCCACGCCCGGGCCGCCGAGCTGCGGCGGGCAGGCGATCGGC